>CANBTO010000059.1 GCA_947372405.1 Verrucomicrobiaceae bacterium | reverse complement strand
GTCTGGCGCCACCTCAACCACACGATGATGATCGGCACCGGCCAGGTCTCCAAACTCGTCGTCATCCAGTTGCTCGAGTCCGCCACCGTCGCTGCCCTCGGCTGGCTGGCCCTGCACCTCGGCGGCATCCCCGCCCTGCTCGGCACCATGGGCGTCGTCATCCTCGCCTTCACCGGCACCGTGCTCCCTGCAAGAGTGGCGCGGTTGCTGCGGTGAGGGACTCATGACGGAAGGCGTCCCCCGCCCCGGGCGGATTTTTTGCCGCCGCAATCACTATCTTTCCAAGGATTCCAAGCTTTTCGTGTCTTGATGGATGAAAGCGTGATTCCATGCAGTCTCCCGCACAGCGAACCCACCAGCCCCAGCCACCCAATCTCATGAAATCGATACCCATTTTCTGCCTCTGCGCCATCTTCACTGTGGCGGCAACCCAGGTTTTCGCCGATGAAGCCTTAAACAAGGTCCAGACGCTCGATGCGGCGGACAAAACCGTGAGTCGGACGATCGTCCACGACTCCATGATGGGCCCGCGCGACACTCTCGTATTCTATCGCTTCGCCGCACAACATGCGGTCCTGACCCTGCGGATCGACAACCAGTCGGAGAAATTCCCCATCACGGCCACCGTCAACCGGTTCGCGGACAACGTGGACGCCGAAAAACTCGATCATTGGATCAACAACCAGCACTCGGACGGACTTTTCGCCGACGCCCCCACGGCCATCTCCAGCGTCCAACTCCCCGAAGGAACCTGCACGGTGTCTTCCCACGTGAAGTGCGGTGATCGTCAGCACGGTGACGCTTCCTATGTTGACTTCACCGTCAAGTTCAAGGTGGACGCATTCGAACAGAAGGGGGCATTCGTCATCAAACCCTTCACCGGCGAGGCCAGCGTGCTGGTCAGGAAATAGACGACACGCTGATTCCAACTTCTGACATCCTGATCCGGTCGAAAACTGATGGTATGAAGAGCGAAAAGCCAGCACTCTCTGATCACAAACTCCGGCTCCTGATCTCCTCCGTGATCTCCGCGATGAACTCGTCCAGCGGCTTCGCGCCGAGGTCGTCCTTGTCGCGGTGGCGGACGGAGACGGTGCCTTCCTCAGCTTCGCGCTGGCCGATGACGAGCATGTAGGGGACGCGGTCGAGGCGGGCGTTGCGGATCTTCGCGCCGATCTTGTCGCTGGTGCGATCCACTGTTAGACGCACGCCGAGGTCAGCGAGTTTCGCGGCCGCGGCTTCGGCGTGTTCGAGGGTTTTCTCGGAGATCGGCAGGATGCGGACTTGTTCCGGTGCGAGCCAGGTCGGGAACTTGCCTTCGAAGTGCTCGATGAGCAGGCCGGTGAAACGTTCCATCGAACCAAACGGCGCGCGGTGGATCATCACCGGGATGTGCGGCTGGTTGTCCGCTCCCACATAGCTGAGGCCGAAGCGGACGGGCAGGTTGTAATCCACCTGCACGGTGCCGAGCTGCCAGTCGCGGCCGATGACGTCTTTCACGACGAAGTCGATCTTCGGTCCGTAAAAGGCGGCCTCGCCGAGCTCTTCAGTGTATTCGACGCCGAGCGTCTGTACGGCTTCGCGCAGGGCGGCTTCGGCCTTGTCCCAGTTTTCGGCGGAGCCGACGTATTTGTCGCTCTCCGGATCACGCAACGAAAGGCGGACGCGGTAATCGTTCATGCCAAGCGTGCTGAGCACCTTCTTGACAAGATCCAGACAACCGGTGACTTCTGCGGCCACTTGGTCGGGCGTGCAGAACAGGTGGGCGTCGTCCTGCGTGAAGCCGCGGACGCGGGTCATGCCGCCGAGTTCGCCGGATTGCTCCCAGCGATAGACCGTGCCGAATTCGGCAAGCCTAACAGGCAGATCGCGGTAGGAATGATGATCGCTCGCGAAAATCTTGATGTGGTGCGGGCAGTTCATCGGCTTGAGCAGGTAACCTTCGTAAGTTCCGTCCGACAGGCCGTTGATGAGGTTGGCACAGGTGGCGTCCTCGTCGGCGAGTTTCTCCAACACGTCGCGCTCGGCGATGGCCGGATACTGGCTTTCCTGATAGTAGGGGAAATGGCCGGACGTCCGGTAGAGATCGAGCTTGCCGATGTGCGGGGTGAAGACCTGCGAGTATCCCTGCTTGTCGAGTTCCGCGGTGATGAATTCCTGGAGCGCGCGGCGGACGAGCGCGCCTTTCGGCTTCCAGAGCACCAGACCCTGGCCGACCATCTCGTCGATGTGGAACAGCCCGAGCTCCTTGCCAAGCCGGCGGTGGTCGCGCTTCTTCGCCTCCTCCAGCCGGTTGAGGTGTTCTTCCAACAACTCCTTGCTCTCGAAGGCCGTGCCGTAGAGCCGTTGGAGCTGACCCTTCTTCTCATCGCCCATGTAGAACGACGACGAAACGGACATGAGTTTCACGTTCTTGCACTTCGACGTGTAGCCGACGTGCGGGCCGGCGCAGAGGTCGATGAAGTCGCCGTTCTGGAAACACGAGATCTGTTCGCCCTCGGGGATCTTGTCGATCAGGTCGAGCTTGAAGCGCGACGGATTGCCGGGGCGCTCGGTAAGCCCGCCGAGACGACCGCTCTCGGCCATGGTTTTCGCATCCTCGCGCGAGATCGCCTTGTATTCGAACTTCTGGTTGTCCTTGGCAATCTTCCTCATCTCCGCCTCGATTTTCTCAAAATCCTCCGGTGTGATCCGGTGCTTCATCTCGAAGTCGTAATAAAATCCGTTCTCGATCGGCGGGCCGTAGGCAAACTGGGCGTCCGGCCAGATGCGCAGGATGGCGGTGGCCATGACGTGGGCGCAGGAGTGCCGGAGGCGCTCCAGGTCGGTCATCTGCTGGCGTTCGTCGAGGGTCTTGCGGTCGTTCATGCGGGCACAGGGAAACCCCGCCCGGCCGGATTGTTCAAGGGGCAAATGGAAAGCAGCGACCTGATTGTGGGTCTCGGATTGTGATTGGTATGCCCCATCCGCTTCGAGTAAACCACCGTCGTGCCCGCCCCAGCGAAAGCCAACATCGCATTTTTCGCCCACGAACGCGGCGACGCACGTGTCGTGAAACGCATCGCGGCGCTTGGCGACCAAGGTTGGCGGGTCCTCGGATTCACCTTCCACCGCGTGCGGGACAAGGCAGACGTGCCACCCGCATGGGAAAACATCCACCTCGGCACCACCTACAACCGCCGCTACCTCCAGCGCCTGTGGGCGTTCATCCGCTGCATCGGCGTGCTGTGGATGAAGCGGGACCGGCTGGGCGACTGCCAGGCGATCTACGCGGTCAACACGGACAACGCGCTGCTCGCTCTGTTAGGAAGGTTTTTCGCCGGGTCCTCCGCGCCGGTGGTGCTGGAGCTCGCGGACATCCAGCCCGCGATGACGGGAAGCGGCCCGGTTTCAGCGGTGTTCCGGTCGATCGAGCGCCTCGTGCTGCGGCGGATCGCACTGCTGGTCACCACCTCGCCGGGTTTCGTGAGCGGGTATTTCCAACCCGTCCAGCACCACGAAGGCGAGATTTTCCTGCTGGAAAACAAAGTCTATCCTGGCGCATCGCTGCCCTCATCCAAGGAAACCACCGCTCCGGTGGCGAACGGAAAACCATGGGTGGTCGGGTGTTTCGGAGCCTTCCGCTGCCGCCGCAGCATCACCCTGATGCGCGAACTCGCCAAGTCCCTTGGGGAAAAAATCCGCTTCGTGCTGCGCGGTTATCCTTCCGGCACCATCACCGATGATTTCAAGAAACTGCTTGGCGATCTACCGAACCTGACCTTCGCCGGTCCCTACTCTTACCCGGACGACCTCGCTGAAATGTATGGCGGAGTGGATTTCAACTGGGCCTTCGACGAATCCGATCCATCGGGAAACTCGGCGTGGCTGCTGCCCAACCGCATCTATGAGGGCGGTTGTTTCGGCGTGCCGGCCATCGCCGGAAAAGCCACCGAAACAGGCCGCTGGATCGAACGAAACCAAACCGGCTGGACCTTCGAAGAGCCCTACGGCGAAACGCTCGCCGCCTTCTTTGCATCGCTGGACATGCAGGCATGGCGCGCCAAGAAACAAAGTTGCAACGCCCCGCCACGCGCCGAGTTCACCGGTGACGCCGATTACGCCCGTCTCTCGCAAATCCTGCTGCGCCTCGCGGCGGAAAATCCCGCCATCACTCCCCCGCTGCAGCCGGATCACTGAGGGGAAAACACCGGTAGTATTTCCGCTATTGCGGCAGCCCTCCGCGTGCGCCACCCTTCGTTGCCGACGCCAACGAACGACGGATTTCCTTCCATGCTTCCCAACGAACTGCACAACGACTTCCTGATTCTCGACCAGTCAATCCATGGCCGCCGTCTCGTCTATCTGGACAACGCCGCCACCACCCAGAAGCCGATGGCCGTGCTGCTCGCCTCCCGCCATTACTATGAGGCGATCAACTCGAACATCCACCGCGGCACCCACCAACTCGCCCGCGCCGCCACCGAGGCTTTCGAAAACGCCCGGAAAACCGTGGCCACCCATCTCAACGCCGCGTCCCCAGACGAGGTGATCTTCACCTCCGGCACCACCGGCGGCATCAATCTGGTCTCCAACATCCTCGCCCTCTCCGGCCGCATCAACGCGGGTGACGAGGTGCTCATCTCCACACTGGAACACCACTCGAACATCGTCCCGTGGCAGATGCTCTGCCAGCGAACCGGTGCCACCCTCAAGGTGATCCCCTGCCACGACGATGGCACGCTCGACCAGGACGCGTTCCACTCGTTGTTAGAAGGCCGGGTGAAAATCCTCGCCCTCACCTGGATCTCCAACTCCTTCGGCACGGTCAACCTGGTCGCCGAAATGGTCCGCGCCGCGAAACAGGCGGGTGCCCTTGTTCTGATCGACGCCGCGCAGTCCGCCGCCCACCTGCCGATTGACGTCCAGGCGCTGGGGGCCGATTTCCTCGCGTTTTCCGGCCACAAGCTCTACGCGCCCACTGGCATCGGCGCGCTGTGGGGCCGCCTCGATCTGCTCAACGAACTCCCTCCCTGGCAAGGCGGCGGCGAGATGATCAAGGAGGTCACCTTCGCCCACACCACCTACAACGAGCCGCCATTCAAATACGAAGCCGGCACGCCTAACATCGAGGGTGCCATCGCCCTCGCTGCCGCCATCGATTACGTCACCGCCATCGGCCTCGACGCCATCCATGAGCATGAGATGCATCTGATCCGCGCCGCTGCCGAGGGACTCTCGCACATCAAGGGCATCCACCTGTACGGCCCCGCAGACCGCTCGGGCTCGCTCTCGTTTTCCATCGCAAGCATCCACCACTACGACCTCGGCACACTGATGGACCAGATGGGAGTCGCCGTCCGAACCGGTCATCACTGCTGCCAACCGTTGATGGCACGCTTCGGCATCACCGGCACCGTCCGCGCCTCCTTCGCGCTCTACAACACGGCGCAGGACATCGATGCCCTCGTCACCGCCACGGAAAAAGCGGCGGACATGTTGAGGTAGAGCGCCTCACCCTATAAGGAAGACCACACTCAAACAGAAAAAGCTTATGCCAGACAATGATCCGATGATCCTTCATTCGAAGGATGAGGATGGCCGTCATTGGCTCACAACAGCCAATATTCCGCCATTGCAGATTTGGCCAGTGGCAATGAATCACTTCCGCGTCGGGCGCTTCCTCGCTACCCTTGTTTCGGCGAAGTTGAACAGTCTCAATTACGACATTACCGACGGGATCACACTGACCAGAGCGGACGTAACTGCGGTGGCTTCGCTTGCATGCCTCTACCCGGAACTGAAGGACGAAGCCAGAGATGTCCGCATCCGTTTGATCATGATGAACGGTCCCGAAGATTCTGAAGATGGGCCTGCTCTGGACGATGATGCCCCTCAATTCATGACTCCACAGCCACCACCAGACTGGACGGGCAACTATGACCAATGGATCGTTCATATTGGCAGAAGCCTCGGCGTGGATGTTCCGGAGCCGAGTGACCAAAACGGATACAAAAATGCAATGGCGAATGCGCTTGTTGAATTCAAGCAGCGGCTGCCAGCACTGCGACAACGATTTTTGGCGGGAATGGAAGGATTGAATCTGGGTTTCAAAGTCGGAATACCGACGAAAACAGGAGGCAAAGAGAATGTTTGGGTAAGGCCAACAGATTGGAAAGATGAAAATACCGTGGTAGCCGAACTGCAAAGTCAGCCGCGCAATTGCCATGGGTATAAACTCGGTCAGATATTAAGTCTTCATGTCGATGTATTATCAGACTACGCGATCGGAAGTGAGAGCACTGGCCTTGTTGAGCCTGGCTTCACGCACCGGATCGCGGAAGATTACGGTTTGATAATTCCCTGACAGACAGGGCGTGGTGAAGTCAGCTCACAGGAAAAAGTTCCAATACAGATAGACAGACCACAGTCATGCTGGACTCGTTAACGCAAGATCCATCAGAAGTTGACAAGAAGATTCCGCAACTAAGGTTGCAAAGGATCTGCGCTTCAGGTTGCGGCGCCATCGTTCCATCCTCATGGGATTGAATCCGCACCTCTCACTCCGTCATGCATCCGTATTCCGTCCCGGAGGAACAGGTGGAAATTCGCCGGTGGCGCGTGGACAATCGACCGAATCATCATCCACCGCTCTTTGGCATGTGCGTTGCTACGCGATTCTGCAAGACTTGCTGGCGGACTTCGCTATGATCCCGCCTGTTGTCCTTTTTCCCACCCCACATGACCAAGCTCCCGATTTACGCCGCCTTCGCCCTAGCCACGGCGGGAAACACTTTCGGCTACGGCAATGACGGCCACCAGGCGGTGGGCACCATCGCTGAACGCCATCTGGAGGGCACACACGCGCTCGAGATGGCGCACTCCCTGCTCAAGAAAGGCGACGGGTTGGACCGGGCCTCCACCTGGTTGGACCGCGCGAAGCTGCCGGACAAGTATCTCAGCACGGAGATGACGGACTTCATCGCAAACAATCCCGACCATCACTCGTTCCACTACTGCGACATCCCGTTCCAACAGAATGCCTATCGCGAAGGACTCACGGGGACCAACCAGCACGACATCGTCCACATCATGGAAATCTGCATCAAGGTGCTGCAGGCTCCGAATGACGATTCCGCGAATCCACTCAAGATCAACAAGCGCCTGGCGCTCATGATGCTCACCCATCTCGTTGGGGATCTGCATCAACCGCTTCACGTCGGATGCAGCTACGTGGACGGGGAAAACCATTTCGTTGATCCTGAAACCGGCGCGAAGGGGCTGCCTGACGCGGGAGGGAACTTTTTCCACATCAATACCCGCAAAGGAAAGGCTCTTCACGCTTATTGGGACAATCTGACCGTCAAGGATGCGGGCGATCATCTTGGCATCGAGGACTTCCCAGCAGCCTTGATGAAAGCGAATCCGCCGAAACCCGAATGGAATGCCAAAGGAGACGTGGTAACATGGCCCGCGCAATGGGCAACCGACACGCTTTCCCTGTCAGCCACCTGCTTCGAAGGACTGCAACCACACGACCGTTTCCTCGTTCCCAAGGATGAGAAACACGAGGAGCACTTCGAATGGATCGTCAATCTTCCGGCAGGATATCAGGAAAAGTCCCGGGATACCGTGGAGCTTGAACTTTCAAAAGCCGGATACCGTCTCGCGATGCTTCTCAAGACGATCTGGCCGGATGAGAAGTGAAACAGAACATCACTTGGCCTGAGCCGCCGACTCCAGCAGATCCGCTGCGGGCAGCACGACGTTCGAGGGCATCGGTCCCTGGCCTTCGGTGTCGCTCTTGGCACTGAAGCGGTTGATACCGAATCCGAGGAATTTTCCGTCTTTGTTGAAAACCGGCATGCCCAGCGCCTGTCCGCCGATCTTGGCGAAGGTGCGCGGCTTGGTGATCAGGCCGATCACCTCGTTGGTCAGCACCACCGGCTCGCGGTTGAGATCCTTGCCGAGGCGGCCGAGGATGATGACATCGTCCTGCAACGCCATGGGCGCGTTGTCGGCGGTGTTGATGGGCGTGAGCTTCACGGACTCCGGCTTTTCCGGACGAACAAATGCGAGGTCCAGATCCGGATCCTTGAACGCGACCTTCGCTGGCACCTCGGTGCCGTCCGGCATGAGGATCTTCACTTCCTTGGTGGTGCCCTTGGCGGAGAGTTTGATCGGCCCCTTGGGTCCGTTCACCATGCGACCATCCACAGTGGCGGCGACATCGAGCGTGGAAAGCGGCACTACCATCAGGCCGTCTTTGCCGATCACCGCACCGACGATCTCCACCTTGCGCTCTTCTTTTTTCACCGGGCTGTCACCGGCGGTCAGTTCGATTTCGACGACGGCGGTCAGATACAGCACGGAGTCCTTGTAGGATGCGGAAAGCGCGAGCGCCTTCTCCTTGAGCTGACCGTCTGAGGCGATGGCGAGCGGCGCGGCTAACAAAAATGCGGCGGAAATCAGTTTGGCTTTCATGGGATGTTCGGTGGGTGTTGCGGGTGATGGGAGATTACCAGGTGGGCTCGAGTTCGATGTAGCGTGAGCTGATTCCGCGCCGAACGAACATGACGATGGGACTGCGGGTGTTTTTTTCCAGATCGGCAAGAACCGATTTCAAAGAGGCCACGGAATCCACGGGTTTTCCGTCGATGGAAATCAAAATGTCCCCAGTGGAAAGACCGCCAAGCGCGGCCCAGCCGGCGGGTACGATGGCGGTGACGAGCACGCCTTTGAAGTCCTCAGGCAGCTTGCGGGCGACGCGGTCTTCCTGCCCGAGGTCGCGGGTATTGAACTCAAGCGTCTTGCATTCGTGTGAATCGAGATCCGCGGCACCGCCATGGCCGCTTTCCAACGCGAGCTTCACCTGCACGTCTTCCTTCCCGCGACGAACCGCCAAGGCCACTTCGGTGCCGATGCGGTATTGACGGATCAGAGTGGAAAACACATCCGCATCCTCGGGACGCGAGGCGGGAATCACCGTGCCATCCAGCTTCAACAGGAGATCGCCGACGACCAGTCCGGCTTTTTCCGCGTTGGTGCCGGGATGCACGCGGGTGATGCGCACGCCCTTGGAACCTGGAACACCAAGAGCCTCCGCGAGATCGCTGGAAATCACCTGGGTGTCGATGCCGATCCACGCTTTCTTGGCGATGCCGGGCTTGTCCGCATCAGGCTCGGGGCCGATCTTGACGACTGTTAGATAGCTCAGTCCGCTGTGTTCGTAGGACACCAGCACGGGAACGGGCTCGGTTTTTCCGGCGGTGATCTCCTGGCTGACCGCAACGAGGGCGGCGAGGTTCGGCGTGGGTTTGCCATCAACGGCGAGGATCAGATCGCCCTCGTCGATGGAGGGTTTCGACGCATCCGCGGCTCCACCGGGACGCAGGCTCTGAACAACGACCGCCTTGTTGTCCGTGCGGAGCAACTCCTTGGCGGCAAGAGCGGTTAGATCCCTGCCGGTCATGCCCCATGAAAGCAGCTCCTTCTCACGGGGCTCGGCGGGTTCGCGCTCGATGGTGGTGATTTTCCAGGTTTGGACCTTGCCGTCTCTAACACCTTCCAGCTCCAGCACGGAGCCCACCGGGGCTTCCAGAAGCATCCGGTTGAAAACGGGAACATCCTCGGGAGCACGGGACGCCGGGATGTCCACGCCGTTACAACGGGTGATGATGTCTCCGGCGTGGATGCCCGCAAGGTCGGCTGGAGAGCCACTGATGGCTCCGCCGCAGAGAATGCCGGCCTTGGCGGCCGAACTCTTGAGCAGGGGTTGCACACCCATACCGATCCAGCTCCGGCGCACCTTGCCGGTGGCGATCAGTTCGTCGGAAACTTTTTTCGCAAGGTTCGATGGAATCGCCCCGCCGAGGCTGCCGATGCCCACTTCGTTCACTCCAATGATCTTGCCTTGCAGATCGACCAGCGGTCCGCCCGAATTTCCGGGGAAGATCACCGCGTCATGGCCGATCCAGCGGACCAATTCGCCGACGGCCTCACCATCCAGCCTCATCGCTCCGCCCGGTGCGATCATCTCCGTGTTGGCGACGATGCCCTTGGTGACGGACTGCGAAAGCCCGGCTGGGCTGCCCATCGCGAGCACGGCGTCGCCTACCTGCAGTTTCGAGCTGTCTCCGAATGCCGCAAACGGCAATGGCGTGGATGGATCACGCAGGTCTTTTTTATCGATCTTGAGCACCGCGAGATCCGCCAGCGGGTCCGTCCCCACCAGCGTGGCGCGGAGTTCCTGACGGTCCGCCAGTCGCACGGTGATGCGCGTGGCGCGCCCGGCGACGTGATGGTTGGTGAGAATGTAGCCTTCCGGGGAAATGATTGTGCCCGAGCCGCTCGCCCGCCCCTTCTGCATCCGTCCGCCTCCGCCTTCTTCGGAAACGACGTGGATGCGCACCAGCGCCGGATAGACGGACCGCACGGCCGCGTCCACCTCTGGTTCGACTTCAGCGGACGCAGTGGGAACAAACAAAGAAACCGCCATCAAAACGGCGGGTGCGAGACGAAGGGAAAAACTCATGACGGATGAAAGCCGCGGCAGGGGCGACCGATCAATAACGAAACCGCGTAGGGGACTTGTTTTAAAACATGCCGAATGGCCGAAATGACGCTTTCGCTGGCGATTACGGCACAAGACCGCTGTTGGAAACTTTACTCGGGCGAGTGGAACATCCAGATTCGAGACAGCCCATGGAAAAAGAGAGCGATTCATTCATCCGGTATCTGGCCACCGAGCGCGGCCTGTCCGGAGCCTATCAGCTTTCGGTCCGCCAGTCGCTCGACGCACTGTCGGCCTGGCTGAAAACAAGGAACACCACGCTGCGGGACGTGGGCACCGATGAACTCGCCGCCTTCCTGAGCTTCCGCAAGAAGCAGGGACTCAACTCCGCGTCGCTGCGGATCACCACCGTGCATCTCAAGGTGTTCTTCCGCTGGCTGGCCTCCACCAACCGGTCGGAGATGGATCCCGCCGAGCCGTTGCTTTCGCCACGGCCGGACCAAACGCTGCCGGAAACCCTGCACGCGCGGGACATCACCAAGCTGTTGGATTCGATCGATCCGGCCGTGCATCTCGGCCGGCGGGACCGCACGATCCTCGAGCTGTTCTATTCCTCCGGCCTGCGTCTTTCAGAACTCTGCGGGCTGCGTTTCGAAATGATGGATCTTGAAGAAGGATTCCTCCGCATCCACGGCAAGGGCGGCAAGACCCGCGTCGTGCGCGTGGGGGCCAAGGCGTGTGAGGCCATCGCCGACTACATCGCGAACGAACGTCCGTCGTTGGTTACCAAACGCACGTCATCACATCTCTTTCTCAGCATCCGCGGCGGCGCGCTTTCTCCGGACCGCGTGCGCCAGATCGTCAAGGAACGTGCGAAATCCGCCGGCATCGACCAGAACGTCTATCCGCACCTGCTGCGCCACTCGTTCGCAACACATCTCCTGGAAGGCGGCGCGGACCTCAGGGTGATCCAGGAATTGTTAGGCCATTCGGATATTTCGACCACCCAGATCTATACCCACGTGGACGCCAAGCGCCTGAAGTCGATCCACCGGAAATTCCACCCGCGCGGGTGAAGCTGCGCTGGAACGAGAGCAGGCAGTTATGGCGCTCTGCCTGCCTGAATCGACATGGGGTCCCATTCATTTGAATGCGATGGTCTTCGACAATTTCAGCAAACGGCAGTTGAGTTTGATGCTTTTGATTCCGTTCACTTCCCCTGTAGATGGGTTGTATTCGATATTTTCGTCGCAAGCAATGCGAGCGAAGATGCCTGCTTCCGTCATAACTCCATGACAGTGCGGACGCCAGGTCGATACGAAGATCACGTATTCCGAATGCATTCCCGAAGTCCCGCCTCCGTCGTTGACATCATGATCCACTCTTTTACTCAGTAGCATGATCTGGGTCTCCAAGCCCGGAGCATTCTCGTCTGGCGTGGATTCGGTTTGAATCCCCATTTTAAGCAGTTCTTTTTTCAAAGCTTCATCGGACTTTATCAGACCATCAAAAGCCTTGTGGATTTTCTCTTCGTATTTATGAGGAGAATTGCCCGGCTCGTATTTCAATTGGATGGAACGCTCAATGGAATTTGCCTTCCCCTGGCCCAACAAAGCGATTGTTACGATCAAGATTCTTGTCATCGGTTTGCTTTTTCGTTTCAAAATTTCATCAGCAGGACCAGTCACGCCGCCACCCGCTCGCGCGTGCGCAGAGCCACCCACAAGGCCGCCAGCGAGCAGATCACCGCGCCGCCCGTGATCGTGGTGGCCGCGCCGACGTAGTGCGCCGCGATCCCTGTTAGAAATGCCCCCAGTGGCACCACCGCGCCGAAGGTGAGCCCCCAGATGCCCATCACCCGCCCGCGCATGGCATCCTCCACCGTGGTTTGCAGCGCCGAGTTCGCACTGGCGAAAAACAACAGCATGCCAAGTCCGGAAAACGCCAGGCAGACCATGGCCGCCCACAACACCGAGCAGAACGAAAAACCGATGATCGTCGCCGAAAACAACCAGATGCCACCGAGCGCAAGTTTCCTTGGCGCAATCAGATGGCCGGCGGCCGCCACCGTCATCGCACCACACAATGCGCCCAGACCGTTGGACGCGAGCAGCAGACCGTAGCTTGCCTCACCCAGATGCAGCACGTCCCGCGCGATCGCCGGCATCAACACCGAATACGACCAGCCGAAAACTCCCACCACCGCGAACAGAAAGAAAATCCTCATCAAACGCGCATGGTTTTTCACATAGCGGAAACCCTCTGCCACTCCGACTAACAGCGACTCCTTCGCCGGCAGCGGCGGGCGCGGTGCCAGTCGCATCATCAACAGCCCCGCGATCACCGCGATGAAGCTCACTCCATCGACGAAAAAGCACATCGCTATCCCCATCTGCGCCATCAGCAACCCCGCCACCGACGGGCCGACGATGCGCGCGCTGTTGAACGCCGCGCTGTTGAGCGAGATCGCGTTGACCAGGTCCTTGCGGTCCGCCATCTCGATGACGAACGACTGCCGCGCCGGCATGTCGAAGGCCATCACCACTCCGCCCAGCGCCGACAGCACGATGAGCTGCCACGGTTGGATGGAGCCATGCCAGACCAGCGCCGCGAGCACGAACGAGAGCACCATCGACACGCTCTGCGTCACCACCAGGATCGAGCGTTTCGGCATGCGGTCCGCCAACCAGCCTCCCCAAGTGGATAGCACGAGCATCGGCGCGGTGCCAGCGGCGGCCACAATTCCCAACAACGCCTTGGATCCCGTGAGCTGATAGACCAGCCAGCCCTCGGCCGTCGTGTTCATCCACGTCCCCACCAGCGAGATGATCTGGCCGATGAAAAACAGGCGGAAATTCCGGTGGCTGAGTGCCCGAAACGTATGGCGGAGACTCACCGGCTCCGCAGGACCCGCCTGTTCGGGTAAGGGTTGGCGATTGCAGCGTTCGAGTTCTTCAGCCGCGTCGATCGGATCCATGGTATGTTAGACCACAGGTCAGTCGATGATCCTGCGCATCGGGATCATGTGGGAGTGCTCGAATCCGTGTTTCTTGAAGAACTCCTGGGACTCCGCGCTCATCTTGTCCGTCAGCAGGGTGATGCGCTTGAAGTTCTTGCGTTTGGCGAAATCCGCCACGTAGTCCACCAACATCGCGCCATAACCCTGGCCACGGTGATCCGGGTGGATGACCACGTCCTCCATCAGGATCACGAAGCCACCACGCGCGGTGGAAATGGTGAACAGCAGGTTCACCATGCCGAGGATCTTGTCCTTGTTTTTCACCACGAAAATCCGGCCACGGTTGGGCTGTTCCAGTATCAAGCGCAGGCCGCGCTCCTGCAACGTGCGGTCCGGCGAGAAATCACCCGAGCGGGACATCAGGTCCATCACCAGCTCCGTCAGCTCCGGCAGGTCCTCGATGGTTGCCGGTTCGACATGCGGCGGATCGTCCATCACGTCGGTTTTCTGGGTTTGCGGGGAGGTGTCCACGGCGGAATTTGTGGCACGAATACGCCCGCCCGGCACGAATTATTCCCGGTCTTTGATAAATCCACTCACTCCAGCAGGTCCGGCCGGTTCCTGCGGGTGCGGGCCAATGCGTTTTCCTCCCGCCACTCCTTGATTTTCCGGTGATTCCCGGAAAGCAACACCTCCGGCACCGCCATGCCGTGGAACTCGACCGGCCGCGTGTAGGCGGGTGCCTCCAACAACTGCGGATCGGAAAACGACTCGTCCACCGGCGAGCGCTCGTCGCCCAGAGCACCGGGCAACAGGCGGATCACCGCGTCGCAAAGCACGGCAGCCGCCAGCGCCCCGTTCGTCAGGATGTAATCGCCGATGGAAATCTCATCGTCCACCAGCGCCTCGATCACCCGTTGGTCCACGCCCTCGTAGTGGCCGCAGAGGATCAGCAGATGTTCCACCCCAGCCAACTCGCGGGCGACGGCCTGCTTGAATGACCGCCCTTGCGGCGTCATCAGGATCACCCGCGTCTCCGGACCGCGCAGCGCCTCCACCGCCGCGAAAAGTGGCTCCGGTTTCAGCAACATCCCCTGCCCTCCCCCGCACAACGAATCATCCACCCGCCGGTGCTTGTCCTCCGACCAATCACGAAGCTGATGCCCCGTCACCTCCACAATCCCGGCCGCCCGCGCCCGCTGGATGATCGAATCACTCAACGGCGCGAGAGCCACCTCGGGAAACAGGGTCACGATGTCGATGCGCATGCCGGACACCCTAGCGGATCCCCGCGCTTTGCCAACCGTGATCGATCTAACGGCAGGGACCGATCCTCCGGGCGGTCCGGCGCAAGGAACGGGAATGGAATGCCCAAGCAGATGCGGAAACTCCTTCGTTGGGCTGTCATTCACAACTCTTGCTCCGGACCGCCCGGAGGATCGGTCCCTGCCATCTG
>CANBTO010000058.1 GCA_947372405.1 Verrucomicrobiaceae bacterium | reverse complement strand
CCGCCCGAATTGTTCTGGGTTGTATTGAGACCGTAAAACAGGTCGGCACTGCTACCGAGGCTCTGGATGGTGCCTGTGGTGAGGTTCAGCGCGGTGCTCAGGACGGTGCTGTGACCGATGATCGCACCGGAGGCGAGGGTGATGGTGCTGCCGCGGGTGAGGCTGGCGAGGCCGGTGCCCGAACCGGAACTACCGGCGATGATGCTGTTCGCGCCGATGTTGTAGAATTCGACGCTGCCGTGGTTGTTGTTCGAAATGCTGATCTTGCCGCCGTTGGTGGCGGTGAAGGTTGGATTTGCGAGTGACCCGCTGAACGAGGTACCGCCGACGTTGCCGAGACTCAAGGTGGACTCACCATCCACAGTCGCCTTGCCCGTGCCCAGGTAGCGGCGGCTGGCGGTACTGCCGGTGGTGAGCGTGCCGCCCACCACAGAGGTTCCGCCGGTGTAGGTGTTGTTCGTGCCGGTATTCAGCGTCAGCGAGCGTCCATCACCGCTTTTCACCAAGGTGACTTTGCTGGAGCCGTTGTCGGCGATCACGGCGTTGATGGTCATGTTATTCTGCGCGACGATGACATTCAGGTCGATGTTATCCGTGCCGTTACCGGCGGTCAGCGTGCCCGACGTGATATTTGGGTCACTGTTATTTCCAGTCCTCAAAAACATACCACTGACAATGGTCAGTTTATTCGCCATCGCCCAACCGGTTCCACCAGTGCCACTAAAATTCAGCGAGTTGACGGTCGTATCCGCAGTCAGCGCCACCGTCGCGCCCGTTCCCGACATAAGAACGTTTTGGGTCGAGGTGGCACCATTGATGTCATTCGCAGCATAAGCGGTGTAATCCCCAGCCGTGAAGGAGCGAACACCGTTAGCACCATAGGTGACAAATTCACTGGTGCCGGCGGAGCCACTGTAGAACCGCGCCCCGGCCAGGATGCCGTTGGTGTTTGAGGGAGCGGAGGTGAAAGTGATGCGCGCATCATTGGTGCCGGTGCCGAGGGCGGTGCCGTTGAAGGTGAGGAGCGAACCGCTGCTGATCGCCAGGCTCGAGAAAGTCAGGGTCGGGGTGCCGCTGGTGTTGCGGGTGACGTTGAGGGTTCCCTGGCCGGATGAGGTCAGCGCGCCGAGAGTCTGGACCGAGCTGGAGGCATTGTTGAGGCCGTTGAGGTTGATTGTGCCACCGGCCAGGTTGACGGCCGGATAGCTTCCGCCGGTGCCGAAGCGGTTGGCGGTGTAGCCGCCGGTCGCGTTGTCATCGATGGCCAGGATTCCAGCGCGATTGAGGGTGATCGTGTTGCTGGAAGTCATGCTTGGGGCGGTGAAGCCGCCGTTGGCGGCGAAGGGGCTGAAGGCGATGCGGAGCGTGCCCGAGCCCACGATGATGTTGCCGCTGAAGGTGTTGCTGCTGCCATTGTTCGTGAGCGACACGGCGCCGTTGGTACCAGTGGTTTGAGTAAAACCGCCCGCGATCGTGAGGGTGGAGGAGCCGGTGATGGGGCCAACCATGAAGGAAGCGAAGCCACCACTGGGGTTGAGCGTCACGGGCGCGGAGACATCCAGGCTTGTGAGGTAGGAATCTGCCAGGGTTTGGCCGTGGGAGTAGGAAATCGCGAGCAGGGAAGTGCCGGCGATGACGAGGAAGGATCGGAGTGTGGATGTTGGTTTCATGGGGAAGGGAGTTAAGTGTTAGAGATTATGGGTTAGAGGTTATTGGGAAGAGATGACTGGGATTTTCGGGAATTTGGGGACGCCGTCCCTCCAGACGGCGCCCCCGGTTGATCCGGAAGAAAACCCATTAACTTCCGGAAAATTTCAGGACCCTTTTCGACGAAGCAACATTAACAAGCCAATGCCTACGGGTGGCGCGGCGCGGGGCTTGGGGAGAGCGGTCATGGAAATGAAGTTCAAGACCATTGGATTGGTTGATGCAGTTGGCATGCGCCAGAGCGTCCTTGAAGTGGAACCCACAGACGATGACGCTGCATTTGATCGTGGAGTCATCGTTCAGCGTGCTGCCGAGGGGTTTGAGCAAACCGCATTTCCGAGAGTCGGAATCACTGAGAAGACTGGGCATTTCACCATGACTCCATGAGCCAGCCCCTGGTTCGGAGAGGGCGAGGAAGCGGCAGTGTGTGGGATTCGTTCTCAAGGTGACTTTTGAGATTTGATATAGGTTTTGCTGGCTGCAATTCGCGAAACAGTTTGCCGTTTGTTTAACCTTGTGGCCTGCCCTTACAAACTTTTTCCCGCTTGTCACTAATACTCCAAGGGTATTAAAACTCAGCCATGAAACCGTTCCGCCCCTTGTCCGCCGTCGAACAGTTGGCGGCCCATCTGCGAGAGGAGATCCGGAGCGGCGCACTGGATGGCAACATGCCGGGAGTGGCGCAACTGGTGCGGCGTCTGGGAGTGGGAACCAAGACGGTGGTGGCGGCCCTGGAGAGCCTGAAGAGTGAGGGAATGCTCGAAGCACCCGGCAAACGGCGCCGAAATCGGATCGTTGCGGCTGATACCGGGCTCAAGGCCGGGCTTCGGATTCGCATCCTGCTTTATGAGGAAAGCGACGCGCATAGCGAGCATATCGTGCAGCTTGGCTTTCGGCTCAAGGAACGAGGTCACAACGTCACCTACGCCACGAAGACTCAGGCCGGTCTGAATTTCGATATGAAACGGGTGGCCCGGATGGCGGAAAAAGACGACGCCGATGCCTGGGTGATCCTGGCAGGTTCGCGGCCGGTGCTGGAATGGTTTTCCGCACGATCCGTGCCCGCGTTCGCCATGTTCGGGCGGCAGACCCATCTGCCGATAGCGAGCCTCGCCACTTTGAAATCTCCGGCGGTGGCGGATGCGTTACGCCGGTTGGTGGATCTCGGCCACCGCCGCATCGTGATGCTGGTCCGCGAAGACCGCCGGAAACCCACTCCGGGTTTGTTTGAACGACGGTTTCTCGAAGAACTCGAACGTCTGGGTATTCAAACAGGCGCGTACAACCTGCCGGATTGGGATGACGACCGGCGGAGCTTCCACCAGTGCCTGGATTCGCTGTTCCACCTCACGCCGCCCAGCGCGCTGTTGGTGAGCGAGCCCGGGCTTTTTTTCGCAATGCAGCAGCATCTCGCCAGCAAGGGACTGGCGGCGCCGCGTGATGTTTCATTGATCTCTCTCGACCACCACCCCTCTTTCGACTGGTTCGAACCGGAGGTTTCCCGCATTCGCACCCCCACCCGGCGCTTTGTGCCGCGGGTGCTGCAGTGGGCCGAAAACGTGGCGAACGGCCGTGAGGATCGCCGCGAGACGCTCATCCGCGCGGAGTTCGTCGAAGGCGGAACCATCGGGCCGGCACCGGCTCCCGGGCAACCTTCAAGAGTGTGACCCATGTCTTGAATCTGGTGTGTCGCCGATGTTCCGCAACCGCACCGTAGGCGGATGCCGACCGCCGCGCGCCGTTTCGTTAGATCGCAAATTCGGCATTTACGGTGGCCCGTCGCCTGACAGACTCCCGCCCGTGCATCCCCAAGGAAAACGCCAGGCCGGCATCCTGATTCCAGCTTTCTCGCCTCGCCGCGAGGGCGATCTCGGCATCGGAGACACGCTCGCGCTGCGCGGATGGATTGACTGGGCGGCCGACCACGGCGTGGCCTTCATCCAGCTTCTGCCGATCAATGAAAACGGCGCTGACGAGAGCCCCTACAGCGCCATTTCCTCCGCCGCACTGGATCCCATCTATCTGACGATCGATGAACGCGAGATCCCATGGCTGAAGGCGAAGGACATCTCCCGCACACGGACATCCCTCGGCACCGCGCTGCTTGCGCCGCTGGTGGACTACCCGGCCGTGCGCAGGGCGAAACGCAACCTGTTGGAACAAGCGTGGGCCGCATTCGACGAGGCGGCGCCGGCCTTGCGCAAGGAGTTCGAAACATTCGTCAAGGCCGAGAAGGACTGGCTGGAGGATTACCGCGTCTTCCGCTTTCTGATGGAACTGCATGGCGAGTCCCTCACCTGGGACCAATGGCCGGACACCTGCAACACCCCGCGCAAGGCCCGCGACCACATCGCCAAACTCCGCCTGCGCGATGCCGAGGCCACCGATTACCGGCTGAGTTTCTTCGCCTTTGTCCAGTGGCTCTGCTTCCGCCAGTGGCGGGCTCTGCGCAGCCATGCCGACAAACGCGGCGTGAAACTCATGGGCGACATCCCCATCGGCATCGCCTGGCATTCGTGCGATGTGTTTTTCCACAGCGAGGAATTCCACCTCGACTGGTGCGGCGGCTCCCCGCCCGAGGGCATGAGCCAGAACGATCCCTTCTTCCAGCAATGGGGTCAGAACTGGGGCATCCCGCTCTACCGCTGGGACCACATGGAGGCCAATGGTTTCATCTGGTGGAAAACCCGCATCGCCCGCCTCACCGAAATCTTCCGCATGTTCCGGTTGGACCACATCCTCGGCTTCTACCGGATCTACGCCTTCCCGTGGCGGCCCGAGCACAACTCCGAGTTCATCCACCTCTCACACGATCAAGCCGCCGAAAAAACCGGTGGTCGCCTCCCCCGCTGGTTCCTCCGTCCGGACGACACTGTCGAAAACAAAGCCGCCAACCGCACCGACGGTGATGTCCGCCTGCGTGCCATCATCGAAGCCGCCGGTGACGCCGAAATCATCGCCGAAGACCTCGGCTGGGTGCCCGAATACGTCCGCCCGCACCTCACCGATCTCGGCATCGCCGGCTTCCGCATCCCCCACTGGGACTGCAACGAGTTCGGCCACCCCACTCCCGGCAACGCCTTTCCGGAAAACTCCTTCGCCACCTACTCCACCCACGACCACGATTCCTTCAACGGCATCTGGAACGGCTGCCTCCACGTCATCCAGCAGCACCAGAGCCATCCCACCGAGCAGTCCGGCTGGCAGTCCCACGGCGCCCACAACACCCTGCGCATCCTCTCCGAGTTCGCCGGCATCCCCATCCCCTCCCATGGCCCGTGGCCGCCCTTCACCGAAGGCATCCGCCTGCGCCTCATCAAGGCCCTCTTCGCCTCCAATTCCCGCTACGCCGTGCTCATGATCACCGAGCTCTTCGGCCTCAACGTCCGCATCAACCACCCCGGCACCAGCGGCGGTGACAACTGGCGCTTCCGCCTCCCCTGGTCCCTCGCTCAAATCGAAGACGATCCCCAGCTCGATGAAATCTGCCGGAAATTCTCCGCCATGGTCAGCATCACCAGACGCTGAGCGGTTCAAACTCTCTCTCCATTCCGCTCACTTCTCCCTCTTCCCTGAAAACTGAAAACTGAAAACTCAACACTACCCCCGCCCCATGCAGTCCGGCGAATCGACTCTGACGTATTTTTGAGACTTCGGCCGCTTTGGCGGGTTGGATGGCCTGTGATGATCAAACTCGTTTTGCGATATGGGGTGGTGGCGGGAATCGCCATGAGCGGAGTGGCGGTGGCGGAGGTCACATTCAACGGGGAGATCGCGCCGATCGTGCATGCGAAATGCGTGAGCTGCCACCGGCCGGAGCAGTCGGGTCCGTTCCCGCTGCTCACCTTTGAGCAGGTGAGGAAAAAATCCAAGACGATCGATGACGTCGTGTCGGACCGTTACATGCCGCCGTGGAAGCCGGTGAACGAGAACATGCATTTCGCAAACGACCGGAGACTCGACAAGGATCAGATCGCCCTGATCCGCGAATGGGTGAAGACCGGATGTCCGGAAGGCGATCCGGCGAAGAAACCCGTGCCGCCGGAATTTCCAAGCGACTGGTATCTCGGCAAGCCGGACCTGGTGGTGACGATGAAGGGCGAGTTTGCCGTGCCGGCCGATGGTCGCGACATCTACCGGTCCTTCGTCTTTCCGGTGGGCTTGCCGGAGGACAAGTGGGTGAAGGCGGTCGAGCTGCGGCCCAAGGCGAAATCGGCGGTGCACCATGCCTTGTTTTTCATCGATACGGACGGCCGCGCGAGGGCGGCGGATGGGAAGGACGGAAAGGCGGGTATCAGCGGGATGGGATTCCTGCGGGGTGAGGAGCGCGGGGGCGGACTGGGTAGCGGACTGGGTAGCGGACTGGGTAGCGGACTGGGTGGCGGGCGCGGTCTCGGGGGGCATGTGCCGGGGGCCGTGCCGGCGAAGTTGCCGGGGGATCTGGCGATGCATCTGCCGGCCGGGGCGGACGTGGTGATGCAGACGCACTTCCATCCTTCCGGAAAGCCGGAGGTGGAGCATGCGGAACTCGCGTTCTACTTCGCGGACAAGCCACCGTCCAAACCGCTGATCTCGGTCGAGGTGCCACCGGCTTTCGGGCGGCTGGCTGGGATCAACATCCCGGCCGGAAAGGCGGATTACACCGTCACCGACAGCGTGGTCCTGCCCGCCGACGTGGAGGGCATCAAGGTAAGCGGACACGCCCATTATATCTGCAGCAAGATGAAGATGACCGCCACCCTGCCGGACGGAGCCAAGCGCGTGCTGCTGCAGATCGACGACTGGGACCTCGGCTGGCAGGACAGCTACACCTTTGCGGAGCCGGTCAAGCTGCCCAAGAATACCAAGATCGAAACGGTCCTCGTTTATGATAACTCTGCCAACAACCCGCAGAACCCCAACCATCCGCCGCAGCGCATCAAGTGGGGCCGTGAGTCCGGCGACGAGATGGGCAGCATCACCCTCACGGTGGTGCCGGTGAATGCATCGGAGAGCGAGATGATCACCAAAGGCCTCCGCAGACAGGCGGGGCTGCGTCTGGCCACGGCGGTGGGGTCCGGGATCAAGGATCGTCAAAAGCAACTGTCCTTCGCTTATCACGATCAGAACGGCGACGGCAAGCTGGTGCCGGAAGAAGTGCCGGAGGAAAACCGCAACAAGATCTTTGCGGAGTTCGACAAGGACGGCAACCACATCATCGAGGGACCGGAGGCGGCGGCCTTGAAAACCTGGCTGGAGGGCATGCGCGCGCGCGGGCGATGATGAGGGCTTGCCTGTTTCTCGCATGGTTCCTTATGGCTCTGCCCTTGCGGGCGGAGGCGCTCGTATTCGAAACCATCGCGGGGACCCAGGAGACCGTCTTCGCCAAGGACGGGACCAAGGCGCTGGTGCTGGTGTTCATCGATGCGGAGTGTCCCATCGCCAACGCCTATCAACCGGAACTGCGGCGCCTGGAAAAGAAGTTCAGCGGGCAAGGGCTGCGCTTCATCATGATCCATGCCGACCCGGACACAGGTCTCGAAAAAGCGAAGACGCATGCCAGGGAGTTCGGGATCACGGCACCCGTGTGCATTGACAAGGAGCACCGGTGGGTCAAGCGCACCGGGGCGAGCGTCACTCCGGAGGTGGTGGTTCTGGATCCGGACGGGAAGACGATTTACCTGGGGCGGATCGATGACCGCTATGCGGACCTCGGAAAAAAGCGAGCCGAGCCGACGGTGCGGGACCTGGAAACAGCCTTGGCCGATGTGGTCGCCGGCAAGCCGGTCAAGGTGGCAAAGACGCAGGCCGTGGGATGCCGGATCTTCGTGGAGTGAGCAGTCGTGGATGTCTCGTCCCGGCATAGCCGACAGGCAACGACGGATCGATGTTCAACGCCCGCCGGAACTTGTCCCGGCATAGTGAAACAGCGCCGGACAGCATCTCCCACAAAGGTAGGGACGCCCGGCCCGGTTGTCCGACTACATTCCTCACACCCACTCCGCACATAGCAACTCCGCCTGCGCGAGCACGGTCTTCACGGCTTCCTCCTGCAAGTCGGGCGCGTAGGGTTACACCCCATTACAAGCAACCGCACTCCTGCTAGTGTGTGGGATGCGGACGGCAATTCCAACTGCGACCTTGAACCACGACCAATGAGCAATCTTATCATCATGAAAGTATTAATCGTCTTAACCTCGCACGGCGAGTTGGGTGACACCGGCAAGAAAACCGGCTTCTGGGTGGAGGAGTTTGCGGCCCCCTATTATGAACTGGCGGATGCCGGAGTGGAAATCACTCTGGCTTCACCCAAAGGCGGGCAACCGCCGATTGATCCCAAAAGCCAGGAGGCCGAGGCTCAAACTGATTTTACCAAACGCTTCGACAAGGATGAACCGCTCAAACAGAAACTCGCGCACACGTTGAAACTGAGTGACGTCAAGGCATCCGATTATGATGCGGTCTTCTATCCGGGCGGCCATGGCCCCTTGTGGGATCTGACCAACGATTCCAACTCGATCTCCCTGCTCGAAGCTTTTCACCAACAAGGAAAGCCCATGGCCTTGGTGTGCCATGCGCCGTGTGCCTTGCTCCACGTCAAACTGCCCAATGGTGACTCTTTGATCAAGGGCAAGAACGTGACCGGATTTTCCGACACCGAGGAAGCCGGGGTGAAGTTGACCGACGTCGTGCCGTTGTTACTGGAGGATGAGTTGAAAAAAGCGAGCGGACATTACAGCAAAGGCCCGGATTGGGGAGTTTATGTGCAAACCGACGGTCTGCTGATCACGGGCCAAAACCCCGCCTCTTCCGCCGAAGCCGCCAAAGTCCTGATCAAATTGTTAAAGCACTGAGATCAAGCCTCAGCTCCCAGCAGACACCCGCCATTCCTTCCAGCGCCTTCAGCATGCGGGCCTTCTCCGCCTCCCACTCGGCGCGGACTTTTTCATACATCCGCAGCGTCGTCAGCTTGTCGATGGAAACGACCATCGCCTTGCCCTGATAGCCGCGGTTCAGGAAATGATGGACGATGTCCTTCGCCACCGCGTCCAGCCGGTCCTCGCGGGTGATCAGGTGATAGCACTGGCCCAGCACTTTCCGCAGCTTCTCCTCCTGATCCTCGTCCAGCCCCGCGTCCTCGATCGTTTGATAGATCTCCTCGTTCAGCTCCGGGTTGGTGATTTGCAGTTCCGGAGTCCGGTTCTCGTAGAACAGCGGCACCGTCGCCCCATCCTCCACGGACTGCCTGAAATTATAGACGCTCACGTAGTCGCCGAACACCTCGCGCGTCCGTT
Organism: Verrucomicrobiaceae bacterium; assembly: GCA_947372405.1. The sequence continues at coordinate 5,973 of CANBTO010000058.1, read as the reverse complement.
CCTCTCCGACGATCAGCGGCGTGCCGGTGAAGGCCACGAACTTCGCGTTCGGCAGCGCCGTGCGCATGTTCATCGCCAGCGCGTCGTATTGACTGCGGTGCGCCTCGTCCGTTAGCACGATGATGTCATCCCGCTCCGACAGCACCGGATGCAGCGTCCCCGGCTCCGTGCGGAACTTGTGGATCAGCGTGAACACATAGCGGTGATCCTCACCCAGCAGTTTCCGCAAGTGGCTCGCGCTCGTCGCTTGGCATAGCTCGGACGCCGCGCCGCAAGTCGAGAAGGTCCGGTAAATCTGCGTGTCCAACTCCGTCCGGTCCGTGATCACCACGAAGGTCCAGTTCCCCTTGAGCTTCCGAAACACCTTCTCCGCGAAGAACACCATGGAATAGCTTTTGCCGGAACCTTGGGTATGCCAGAAAACGCCGATCTTCCCATCCCCACCCGGTAGGGCGACGCGGCCCGCGGAGCCCAATTGTCCGCCGCAGGCGGCCTCATCTAACGGTAGGGCGTCGCGGCTCGCGGAGCCCACTTCCCCGCCACCGGCGGAACTCTTCGGCTCCGCGGGCCGCGTCGCCCTACCATTTTGATTCAATAGAATCCGCAGCAATGCCCCCACCGCCCGATTCACCCCGAGAAACTGATGATTCTTCGCAACCAACTTGCTCACACCTCCCTTGGCATCCACAAATCTTGTAAAATTCTCCACCAGATCCAGCAGCCTCCCTTTCTCGCAAGTCCCGCGCAGCAGCGTCTCCAGCGAGATCCCCGCCACGTCCTCCTCGCTCGTCGCCTTCTTCCAATCGCCGAAATGCTCCCACTCCGCCGTCAGGCTGCCGATCTTGCTCTGCACCCCGTTCGAGACGAGCAGCAGCGCGTTATAGTGGAAAAGCTGCGGGATCGTCTGCTTGTAGTCGCGGAGGTTTTTGTCAAATCCCTCGCGCACGTTCACGCCCGGCTTCTTCAGCTCGATCAGCACCAGCGGCAGACCGTTCACGAAGCCCACCAGATCAGGCCGCTTCAGATAAAACTCGCCCGCCACCCAGAACTGCGAACCCAGCAGGAAATCATTGTTCTCCGGCACCTCCCAATCGACCACAGACACCACTTCCACCCGCTGCCCGCCGTGCTCTGGATCGGGAAACGAAACTTTCACGCCCTGCTTGAGCAGCTTGTCGATCTCCCGGTTCGCCTCCGCCAGACTCAGCGCCGTGCGATCCCGGCAAATCTCCTCCACCGCTCCCTCAATCGCCTCCACCGGCAGATCCGGATTCAAACGTTGGAGCGCCGACCGCAACCGCGAAACCAACACCACCTCCCGCTTCCCATCCCGTCCCTGAATGCTGACACCGCCGCTCCACTCGTCGTAGCAATTCACCACTTCCCAACCCAGCTCATCCTGCATGAGCTGGATCGCCGGTTGCTCAACGAGGTGGTCTTCGGTGAAGCCGCTGATCATGGTTTCACCGCCTTGCGGATCATTGCAAAATGACGATCCCGTTCCAGCAATTCCACCCCGTGGCGTATCGCGCAGGCGAAAACCAGAACATCGCCGAACGGCACGTTGATTCCGGCCTGCAAGCAGGCTCGCGCGGTCTTTGCACCCTCGGTCCAGCAAGCGTCATCGAAATCAAGCCAGTGGCTCACTTCACGCCAGCCTTTAAGGTTTTCCTCTTCACGTTTCCCTTTGGCTCCCTGGTGGAGTTCCACCCATACCGGCCATGTCATCGCCGTGCGTCCGGCGCGCAGCAACGCTGCAAGCTCCGCCTTCAACGATTCGTCCCCGGACTTGCGGGAAACTTCCACCCATGCCGAGCTGTCGATGAGGATCTTGGAGTTCATGATTTACGGTCTCCGGCTTCTCTCAACGCGATCTCCTCAAGGTCACCTGCTTCGATCTCGTCATTGCTCGCGAATTCCAGTGTGCCGAAGCTCGCCACCAGATCCTGGACCCGTTGCAGGCGGTTGTAACTCTCCAAGGCCTTCACCACCGCCTCGCGCTTCGTCTTCGCCCCGGTGAAGCGCATGGCATCCGCCAAAGCCGCATCAGGAATATCAATTGTTGTCTTCATGGATTCCAAATACACGTGAACCCGGAATCCCGCAATGCCAAAATTGAAACTATCGTTCAGCAAAAAGTGGCTGTGGCGTCTCGCCGCAGGCCGTTGCAGTAGCGTCTCGCTCCGAGCCTTTCCCAACCATGAACGGCGACAATCCCTACACACCGCCAACGGTTTCCGAAACGGAGAACTTGACCGGTGGTTCAGGGGATGGCTGGAAGATCTATGGCAACACCCTGCTCGTCCATCGGGGAGCCACCCTCCCCAACGTCGATCTCGAATCCGGCGTCAGTAATCCATTCCTGAAGCTCTACCAGCAGCCATACGCCCTGGTGTTCCGCTCCTCCAACTGCTTCTGGAGCCATGCCGAGCCGCGACGCATGTTTCTCCGACGATTCCGCTACGTCATCCGGGAGATCCTGTTCCTGCCCCTTGTGCTTCTCCTGATGTTTCACCCCGGCATCGACGCCATTCTTCCGTCACTCGGCTTCCACTTCGATTGGTTCATCGCAGCCATTGTGATCCAGACCGCATGGGGCTTGCTGGACCGCCCCAAACTTAAAATCGAAGACTCCGCCAAAGCAGGCTGGCTGCGTGTCACCGCCATCCACCCCGATGCCCTGGCCTACCTGAGAAGCATTGCAGTCCGGCAAAATCCGCATGGCTGATTTCCCGCCGGGATATCTAACATAGTTCGACGGCCACAGACCACCGCCGCAGCCTTCCCAACCATGAACGGCGAAAATCCCTACGCCCCACCTGCCGTCCCCGAGTCCGATGCTCCGTCCGTGCGCTACTGGCGGACCTATGGCACCAGCCTCTTTGTCAGAAACGGCGCCACCCTGCCCGAAGTCGATCTGGAGACCGGGGTGACCGGAAGCGACGGCAAGCTGAAACCGATCCAGCGGGTCCATCAGAACTTCGGCGGAAGCGCCCTTTCCCGGATGATGGCGATTTTTGCGGCGTATTTCGTCCTCAGCAGCTATTTCCAGATCCGGGGATTCATGGTGGTGGTCTGCGTCTTCGCCGTATCTTTCGTTCTCAGGCTGCGTGGCACGCCCGGCGGCAGAATCGCCATCTGGACCTTCACCGAGGCGCGCCGCGCCAGACGCACAACCCTCCGCCGGATCATCCGCCTCGTTGGCCTGGTGCTTTTGCTCATCACGCTTTTCATCATTCCGCTGTTCATCCCGCAACTCTCCGGGACAAGTATCCTCCAGGCCTATATGGGCTGGCTTGCTCTCATCGCCGCGCTCGCCGTATGGGCATTTTTCGACCGGCCGAAATACAAGATCCACGCCGCCGATCCCGGCTGGCTGCGCATCACCCCCATCCATCCGACGGCGCTCGAATTCCTCGGTTCCATCGAGGCCGCCGAAAACCTGCAGCTCGCCGGCAATCCACTGCCGCGCAGGCGTCTGGTCCACACCACGTATTACTGGCGTTATCCGCTGCGCCTGCTCATCGGCCATCACATCCGCAATCCCCTCGTCATCCTGCGCGCGGTGCTGATGAAGCTGCTGCGCTCCCGCCTGCTTGTGAGGGATTCCTATCATTTCTCCGAGGCCGTGGACATCCCGTTGGAGAAACTCGCACCGCCGCTGCGCGAGGCCGTGGAAAGCTGGCTCGCGGCCCATCCCGGCTGGACCTTCATCGAAGGTGAGCACCTGCCCTCCCCCGCAGGCGACCTGATGAGCGAAACCGCCTGTCTCGCCGCCCCGGGCCTCGACCACTGCGCCCAAGTCAGCCGTGCATGGCTGAATCAAAGACCAGAGAAGGGAGTCAATCACTTCAGATTCATCACATGGCTCGAAGACGGTTCATATCTAACCACCTGCGACCAACCATTCCTCGTTCTTTCCAATGCGCACCTTCATTACCGTGCCTCAGGTGCTCCGGAAAGCGTGTTCCAATCCCATATGGGCCATTTGAATAGCGTTAACATCCGCCCTGCCACCGATCCGGATGATCTTCGCGCCCGCCTGCTTCACATCAAGCAGGAAACCGACCGCCTGCTCACCGAAAAAGGCCTGCAAAGCGAGGTCCGCGAGGCCGGGTGACATCCTTGTCTCTCACACGAGCTGCGTCTCGACGAGCAGACGGTAGGTGCCGCCGCGCTCAATCAACTCCTCGTGGCTGCCGGTTTCAACGATCCGGCCGTGATTGAAGACCAGGATCTTGTCGGCGTGGCGGACGGTGGAGAGTCGGTGGGCGATGACGAGCGAGGTACGGCCTTTCATCAGGCGTTCGAGCGCTTCGTTGACGAGGCGCTCGCTCTCCGAATCCAGCGCTGAGGTGGCCTCATCTAACAACAGGATCCGCGGATCGGCGAGGATGGCGCGGGCGATGGCGATGCGCTGGCGCTGGCCGCCGGAGAGCTTGGTGCCGCGTGGGCCGACGAGCGTTTCATAACCTTCGGGCAGTTCGGCGATGAAGTCGTGGGCGTTGGCCTCTTTGGCGGCCTGTTGGATTTCCTCCAGCGATGCGCCGGGTTTCCCGTATTCGATGTTCTCGCGGATGCTGCCGCCGAAAAGCAGGACTTCCTGCGGCACGATGGCGATCTGCGAGCGGATGGCGTGCAACGAGAGCGAGGCGGCTGGATGATCGTCGAACAGCACGCGCCCTTTTTCCGGATCGTTGAAACCGAGGATCAGCGAGAAGGTGGTGGATTTCCCCGCGCCGGACGGACCGACGAGGGCGACGCGTTGGCCGGGCTGGACGCTGAAGTTGAGGCCGTCCAATACCAGCGATTCGGGACGGGACGGGTAACGGAACGACAGGTCCTCGAAGGCGATGGCGCCTGCGAGTTTTGTCGTGGAATCGCCATCGGTGCGTTCGGGCTTGATATCTAACAACTCGCGCAGACGCTCGGTGGCGCCGGAGGTTTGCTGGAACTGCGAGATGATTTCGGGAAACGAACCCAGCGACGCGCCGACGAAGATCGAGAACAGGATGAAGTGTGCGAAGTTCAGCCAAGTGATCTGGTCGGTGGCATACATGCGCGCGCCGTGCCATGCAACGAACGAGATGGTGCCGAAGAGCGCGAAGATGATGAAGGCGAGGAAGGCGGCGCGGTTCTTCGCACCACGCTTGGTGACGGTTAGAAACGATTCCAGCGCGCGGGAGTAACGGGCGTTTTCGAAGGGCTCGTTGGTGAAGGCCTTCACGTCCGCAATGCCTTGAACGGTCTCCTCGATGACGCCGCCAGCCTCGGCGAGCGAGTCCTGCGCGGCCTTGGAATATCCGCGGACCTTGCGGCCGAAGAAGGCGATGGCCAGCACCACCACCGGCACGCTGCCCAGCATGATGAGCGAGAGTTTCCATGAGGCGACGAAAATGAAGATCAGTCCGCCGACGAGGATGACGCTCTGCCTGACAGCCTGCGGCACGGTATTGATCAACGTGTCTCTGACCACGCCGAGATCCGAGGAAACGCGGTTGCTGAGCGTGCCCGCTCGCTGCTCCTGGAAAAACGACATCGGCAGGCGTGCGAGGTGGTCGAAGAGGTCGCGACGGAGGAGGTTGAGCGCGGACTCGCCGGAGCGGATGAATCCCTGCACGCGGAAGAAGGCGACGCAGGCCTGCAACGCAAGCACCCCGAGAAGTTCCAGCACAATTCGGTTCGACTGATCGAGGACGATCTTGGGATCGATGCTGTGTTTCAACGCATCCGACGGGCTGCCGACGAGTTTGCCGAGGAAATACGGAAAGGCCAGCGAGAGCATGGCGGTGAGAAACAAGGCTGCGAGCGATGGCAGGAACACCTTCTTTTCCCGCATCAAATAACCGAAAATCCAGCGGTAGGATGAGATGGAAATCTTCGGTTTCGGCTCGGACATGCGCGGATGGGAAACGATGGACGCCCCGGCGTCAATGGCTCATGAAACGAATGCGGATTACCCGCATTCCACCC
>CANBTO010000057.1 GCA_947372405.1 Verrucomicrobiaceae bacterium | reverse complement strand
TTAGGCGCGCAGGGCGAGGTGAAGATCGCGGACTTCGGCATCGCCAAACGCATGGATGGCGTGGGCTCGGTGACGCTGACCGGCGCGGTGATGGGAACGCCGGTTTACATGGCTCCGGAACAGGCAGGCGGGCAGAGCCGCAAGGTCGGCCCGGCGGCGGACGTCTATGCGCTGGGCGCGTTGTTCTATCATTTGCTGACAGGCAGGCCGCCGTTTCTGCCGGAGGAGAGCGACACCGCCCTGACGCTGCGCGTTTTGCAGGAGGACCCGGTTTCCCCGGCATGGCATCGCCCCGACGTGCCGAGGGATTTGGAAACGATTTGCCTGAAGGCGCTGCAAAAGGAACCCGCCGACCGATATTCAAGCGCGGACGCCATGGCCGAGGACTTGCGGCGATATCTCGGCGACGAGCCGATCCTCGCCCATCCGCCGACGAAAATCGTGCGCACGGTGAAATGGGTGAAGCGCCATCCGATGCGGTTGACGGGCATGCTTCTGTTAGCCGCGCTGGTCGGCGCAGGCGTGCAACGCTGGTGGCAGTGGGAGTTTTACGAACACCCGCACGTCACATGGGCGGCGGGCTTGGACGCCACGAACGGGATGCTGGAGTCCCGGGTTTCCATCTCGGAACAGCAGGCGAAAACCCTGGCGACCAGCTATCGGCTCACACGGCGCGGCCGGCGCGGGCCGATCACTTCCGTCGAGCTCTTGAACGCGCGCGGTCATCCGGCCACCGCCCGCAAGATCGTGGGCGGCGACTTTCTGCCGAACATGTTGGAAGGAATCAGCGGCGCGCAAAAACCGGGCGAATGGCCGCCGGAAACGACGAAGGTCGAGTTTGTCTTTTCCGGCGACGATCTGCAGGAGGCGGTGGGCCTCGACCGCAACAGCCACGTGACCTGGCGTGTCATCCCGGAGCGCAAACACGACTCCGATTCCCGCTCGGCGCGGGTGCGCTTCGTCAACGCTTACGGTTTCGAAGAAACCGCCCATCACTATGCGACGAATGCCGAATTCGAGCGCGACGCAGCGGGCAAGGACATGGCAGTGCATTTTCTAACAAGCTCGGGTGTGTCGGCGATGAACAAGGAAGGGGTCTATGGTTACAAGTTCGAACGCGATTCGCGGGAACGCGTGGTATCCATGACCAATCTCGGACGCGACGGGCAGCCCGCGCCGAATTTCAACGACGTCGTTGCGGCGGCCTACACACTGAATGACGAGGGAAGGATCACCCGCCTGGTCTATCAGGATGGCAGGGGAAACGCCTTGCCATGGAAAGGGGTGACCTCGGCGACCTTCGATTTCGATCCGCAGGGAAACCTGCTGCGCACCCGTTGGCTCGACCAGGAGGGGAAGCCGACTAACGGAACTGCGGGCATGTGCGGACTGCTCGAAAACCAACGCAACGAACGCGGCGAGATTTCGGCGATCTGCCTCTACAAGGTGACTCCGGATGGCACGCCCCAGCCTGCCACCAAAACATCCATCGTTTACGAGGATCATGGTTATCCCGCTGAAGTCACCTTCACCGGGACATCGGTGACGAGGCGGAAATTCATCCATGATGATCGCGGAAATGTCATCGAGGAACAATCGCTGGACGGGAATGGCAAACTCCAGGCCAACGCCGAAGGCTGGGCGATCCGCCGCAACTCGATCGAGGAGGACCGGGACGGGCGCTGCTGGCGATCGATCGACGGATTCTTCGATGAAAAAGGCGGGAAGACATGGTGCAAGGGCGGCTACCACAAGGAAGTCATCACCTACGATCTATCAGGCCAGCTCCGCGAAATGGACACCTACGATCATGATCCCGGACGTTTCTTCTACTATCGCTATGCCTCCAAACCCGAATATGACAATGAGGGACGCTTGATGCGCACGGTGGTCACTTATGAAGACGAAAAGGGGCGTCCTTCGACCGGTCCCGGTGCGAACAGCATGACCGAAACGGATTTCGACACCGCGGGCAATGCCGTGGTGAGATGGATGACCGGCTGCGATGTCCCCAGCTTCGGCGGCCCGGTGATTCACACCGAATCGCATTGGAGCCCGGCGGGCAAACTGACCCGCTGGGTGAAGGAGATTTGCGATGAGAAACGCCAGCCTCTAACCGTCGCGGCGTTTGATGACACATCGTCGCGGGTGGAGGAGGTCTATGACGATCAGGACAAGTTGGTGAGCCTGACGGAATCGGGTTTCAACCCGGCTGTCAGCGGCTTCGCAAAGCGGGAAACTAAATTCGTCAACGGGAAGTTCGCCGGCATCACCCACTCCCTGAGCGACGGGAAGAAGATCCCCGCCGTGCGGGTTTACGTGAGGGCGGTGATGGCGGACGCGCAGCAGGGCAGCCTCGCTTTCCAACAGGACGATCAACTGGTGAGTCTGCAAGGCGTCCCGGTGGAATGCGTTTACAAATGGACCTACGGCGATGGATTTCCCGGCGGCTGGATTGAAATCAAGAGGCACGGAGAGCTCCTGCGGCTGGAAGGTTTCAAACCCGGACCGCTGGGACTGTTCCTGGTAGAGCGTGCCGATCCCGTGCCCTGAGGCCCTTTAGCTTGACGCCCCGGGGAAAAAGTTGGCACTTCTACTATAACCGATGGCTGATACCCCCAATGAACTTCGTGCCGCCGCAGCCAAGGACGAAAGCAGTCTGTTGGATGTGCTGCGCTTGCTGATCGACACCAAGAAGGCGAAAACCACTGCGGATTTGCTCAAATACGCCACCCAGTATGGCGCGCCGGAAGCCGAGGAGCGGCTGCGAATGATGGAGGCGGAGGGCATCCCGATCGGGCTGGCCTTCGATGCCATCAGCGTGCATCTCCGCATCCTGGCCCACAAACGAAATGGTGCCCTGTTAGCCGCGTGCAAGGGCAAACAGGTGGGCTTGGTCCTGCCCGTGCCGCCGCATGTCCCGCAGTTGTTTCTGCCGGTGGCGGAGGTCACGTTTCTCCAACCGGAGGAAGGTCCCGCACATGGCTCACTTCACGAGTTCACCGAGCACGCCGTCAAAGGCGCGAGAGCCTGCCGGACCAAGGCGCAGGCCATGGAGGTCCTCGTCTTCGAAGCGTTCCGCGACAGCGCGAATCCGGGCGACCTCTATGTCGATGCCTCGGTTGCGGATGCCCTGGAACCGAAACTGCTTCCTGCGGGAGTGAAACTCATCGCCCATCTCCGCCCACACCGCAATCCGCGGGACGTGGCGTTTCATTTCACCGACGAGGTCTCCTTTATATGAACCGTTTCCCCTTTGCCCGCGGAGTTTTCTTCCTGGCAGTATGTGTTCTGCTCGGTCTAACAAGCGGCTCGGCCTGGGCGAGCGGCGGGGCCGCCGTGGCTCCCAGCACGCATGGCCTGCACATGACCTGGATCGGCGGGGCGCTGATGTTGGTGATTCTCTTCACCGCGTTCTTCGCGATGACACGATACGAGGTCCCGCTGCCGCTGGCGATGAGCCTGGTGGCGATGGCCTTTCTGATCCTGCAATGGGAAGGCGCTCCCGCCATCCTGCGCAACGGTTTCAGCCACTATGCGGACATCACGATCCTCTTCACCGCCGTGGCGATTCCGGCGCACATGATCGAGCGCTCGCAGGGTTTCAAATGGATCGCCGCATGGCTGGGGCACCAGTTGGGAAAAATCCGCCTGCGCCATCCGCGCCTGACCATCCCGCTGATGGTCTCAGTGATTCTTCTAACGACCTATGTGACTGCCGGACTGATGCACAACGTGACGTCCATCCTCATCATGACGCCCGTCATCATCCGGCTCTGCGCATCGTATGACGTGCCGTCCCGCTGGATCCTCAGCGCGGCCCTGGTGGCCAGCAACCTCGGAGGTTTTTCCACCCGTTGGGGCGATACACCAAACATCATCGAGTCCGGAACCTGGGGACTGACCGCCATGGATTTCATGAAGGAGGTTCTTCCGGCCAACCTGATCGTGATGGCGTCGCTCATCCTTGTCTCGATTTTTCTAACACAGCGCGGCATGGGTGCGCGCGCCCGCAAGTCCGGCTCGCAGCAAGTGCCTTTCTACACCATCCAGGTCGCTCAAACAGCCGCCGATTGGAAGCGTGCCCAGGCCGACCTCGCTATCGACGTCCGCCTGCTTTCCGTGGGACTCACCCTGCTGGTGCTCTTCATCGTATTGCACGTCGTCTTCCCGCCGCTGGCCATCGTGATCGGTGCCGCCACGATTTTCGCCGCGGTTCTGCTGGAGCGGAAAAGCGAGCGCTACCACACGCTCACCTCGCTGGGATTTGAAGTGTATCTTTCGTTCGCCGCCATCTTCATTCTCGCGGGTTGCGTTTCCAACTCATGGATCGGCAGCACGCTCTTCGATCAACTCATCGCCGCCAAGGCCGCGCCGGCGGTGATCGCGGTGACCGGTTATTTCGGCACCATGTTCACCGAAGCCGCCTCATGGGCCACCGCCGTTTCGGTGCCGATTCACGGTCTGGATCCCTCCCATTCCGCCGCATGGGCGCTCGGCGGCGGCATCTGCGCGGGCAGCAGTTCGCTGGTCACCGCCGCTTCCGCCGGCATCATCCTGGCGGCGGAAAGCAGGCACTTCAACGATGACGAGCACACCATCACCTTCAAACGCTATCTGGCTTTCGGGGTGCCGTTCTCGCTCTTCATGCTGTTGTTCTACAGCCTCTATTTCACCTTCATCCACTAACAGCCGTGCCTCCTCCGCCTGATGCCAAGCGCTCGCTCACGGGCGACCTTTCGGGAGTATGGTCCCGGCGGAAGGAAGTGTGGGCGCTGGTCCCGCGTGCGGACAGAGCGGGCTTCGGTGCCGCAGTGGTGATCATGGCGGCCTGCGCGCTGGTGGAGACACAAATCCCAATCGCCCTTGGCGGGGTGTTACAAAAGGTTCTGGCTCTCAAGGAAAGCATCGGAGCGGATCTGGTGCGGTACTCGATCACCTCCCTCAGTCTGTTAGCCGGTGCCTACGTGCTGAAGGAATCGCTCAACTACGCCCGTCGCTGGGTCGTACAACGCACCACCACCCGTGTTGAAAAAGACATGATGGTGCGCCTCGTCGGCCACCTGCTCAAGGTGGACCTCGGCGTCATGGCGGCCGAGCGGGTCGGCTCGCTGCATGGCCGCATTTCCCGCTGCGTGGAAGGCTATGTGAAATTCCTCAAAATCAGTTTCACCGACGCCATTCCCGCGCTGCTCACCGGACTCTTCGCCATCGCCGCCGCCCTCTACTCCAATTGGCGCGTCGGACTTCTGATGTTCGCGGTTGTGCCCATCGCCGTCGGCATCACCGTGTGGCAGGTCATGTCGCAACGCGGCGTCCGCTTGGCCCTCATGCAGGCGAAGGAGGGTCTCGACGGAACCTTGGTCGAGCAACTCGGCGGGCTTGAATACATCCGCGCCGCCAACACCTACCGGCAGGAAATGGGCCGCGTCGAAAAGGCCACCGAAGCCCGCCGCACACGCGAACTCAAACACGCCCGCGCCATGGCCGGATTCGATTGGTTGAAATCCGTCAACGAGGGCCTGTTTCACGTCGGCATCATCAGCTACGGCATCTACCTGGCCTCGCGTGGCGACATGCCTTTTGGAACGGTCCTCACGTTTTCAATGCTCTTCACCAACATCATGCGGCCTCTCAAGGATGTACACCGCATCCTTGATGAAGCCTTCGAAACCAGCCTGCAGGTCAATGTGATGCTCAACATGCTGCAGCAGCCGGTGGACCAAAGCTTCGGCGTCAACACCTTGCGACCGCCCAAGCTCGACGGCTCGGTGCCCCTGCTTTCCTGCGTCGATCTGGAAGTGGAATACAAAACTCCGCAAGGTCCGCGGCGCGTGCTCGACGGCGTCAATCTCGACATCCGCCAAGGCCAGACCATCGGCATCGCCGGCCCGTCCGGGTCCGGGAAAAGCACCTGGCTGCGCGCCATGTTGCGGCTGCTCCATCCCAGCAGCGGCGAGGTCCGCGTCGGCGGCGTGCCCATCGGCGTGCTGTCCCGCGAGGACATCGGCAAGCACATCGGCTACGTCAGCCAGATGCCCTTCGTATTTTCCGGTACCGTTAGGGAAAACATCGCCTACGGCTGTGCCGAGGCGTCCATCGAAGAAATCGAAAGGGCCGCGAAACGCGCCTACATCCATGACGACATCCTGGAGATGACCCACGGCTACGACACCGTTCTATCAGAACGCGGCGGCAACCTTTCCGGCGGCCAGCGCCAGCGCATCGCCATCGCCCGCATGTTCCTCAAGAACCCGTCCGTCCTCATCCTCGACGAAGGCACCTCCGCGCTCGACAACATCAGCGAGCGCAAGGTCCGCGCCGCCATCGACGAGGCACGCCAATCGCACACCGTCATCATGGTCGCCCACCGCCTCAGCACCCTGCGCGATACCGACTGCATCTTCGTCTTCGACCAGGGCAGAGTCGCCGAGCAAGGCACCTACGATGAATTGTTAGCCCGCAACGGCGTCTTCACCGAACTCGCCCGCAGCGCTGAGACCGGGTGAAGAAGTTGATAGTTGATAGTTGATAGATAGAGGAAGAATACTAATCCAAATCCCCCACCCCATGAACCACGCCCCCATCACGTTCGTTTGGCCCGGAGATCTTCATCTGGATTTTCCCGACCGGGACAATCACAAGACCGCGCTGTGGATGGCTGATGAAGTCAACACGCTCATCAAGCCCGACTTCGTGCAGTTCGCCGGCGACAATGTCCAGCACGCCCGTGAAGGCGAGTGGGTTTTGTTTCACGAAGTCACTTCGCGGCTCCAGGTCCCGTGGAGGGCGCTCGTCGGCGATCACGATGCCCATCACGATCCTGGAGCCCACGCCTATCAGACGAACATCGGCGTCACCTATCAGGCCTTCAGCCTGCGCGGTTTCCGTTTCATCTGCCTGAACACCATGCAGTTCAAGCCGCTCGGAATTTCCAAGGAGCAGGTCCTGTGGTTCAGATTCGAAGTGGATGCTGCGCTCGCCCGCAACGAACGTGTCGTCGTTTTCCAACACCACTATCCGTTCCAGATCTGGGAGGATTTCAACAACGCGCCCGGCATCGCCGAGTGGCGGGAAATCATGCAGACCCGCCCGATCCACGCCCTCTTCGCCGGCCACACGCACTACGGGCAAATGGCCAACGACGCGAAAAACATCTACATCGCCACCCGCTCCATCGGCGAACCCGAAGGCGGCCCCGCCGGTTATTCGATCGTTACTCTTGACGATGATGATCTCTCCATCACCTACCGCAGCGTGGACGATCACGGCCCGGCAGTGCAGATTACCCACCCGCGCCGCCTGATTCTCGCCACCAAGACCGGCCACATCGTCACCGGTCCCGACACCTGGCGTGCCCGCTTCTGGTCCGCTCTGCCTATCGTCTCGCTGCAAAGCCGTCTCGACAACGGACCTTGGACCGATCACTCCCTAACGGAAGGCCGGACCGCCAGCGGCCCCATTCCCGGCAACACCCTGCCCAAAGGCGAACACACCTTCGAAATCCGCGCCACCGATTCCGCCGGCGTCACCGGCAGTGACTCCCTCACCTTCCTCAGCGATCTCTCCGGTCGCTTCAATCCCTATCCCGCGTGCGAACCGGTGGTTAAATTCACGAAGTTTTGTTAGCATGGGTGCCACTCCACATGATCGCATTCGTCAGCCCCCTCAGGCATTCCGAATATTCGCCGCCATGACGAAGAATGCTAGATTCCAGAGGTTCGTTTCGTTCCGGAAACCATGACTCCATCTTTCCATCCCCTTTCCACATCGCGCCGCGAGTTCATCAAGGTGGCTGCCGCCGGTGCGGTTGGAGCTTTGTGGTCCAGTCCGGGGCAGGCCGCCGTAGTCCCGAAAGTAAATCTCGCCGCAGGACTCGAAGTGCCGCTCCTCGGCATGGGCACAGGAGTCAAGGCGGGCAACCGCAGCAACGCCCTCCAGCGCTCCGGCGCGAAGAATTTCACGGACACCGTGCGCCTCGCCTACGAGGAAGGCGTCCGGTTGTTCGATTGTGCGGACTCCTACGGCAGCCTGCCGATGGTTGCCGCCGCGCTCAAAGAGAAACCACGCGAAAGCTACGTGCTCGTTTCAAAAATCTGGTGCCATCCCAAGGGCGGCATCCCTGACAACGAACCGCGCGATGACAGCATGGCCGTGATCGCGCGCTTCCTCCGCGAAGCCGGCACCGACCACATCGACCTCGTCCAACTCCACTGCCAGACCGCCGCGGACTGGACCACCACCTACCGCCCGCACATGGAAGCGCTGGAAAAGGCCAAGGAAAAAGGCTGGATCCGCGCCCATGGTTGTTCCTGCCATTCGATTGAGGCCCTGAAAGCCGCGGCCGCCGATCCATGGGTGGACGTGGTCCATGCCCGCATCAATCCATGGGGAGTGAAAATGGACGGTCATGCCGCCGTCGTGGTGCCGGTGCTCAAACAGATCCATGCCGCAGGCAAGGGAATCATCGGTATGAAACTCATCGGCGAGGGCGAATTTCGCAACGATCCGGCACGCATTGATGAGGCGCTGAAATTCGTTCTGGACCTCGGCTGCGTCAACGCGCTCGTCGTCGGCTTCGAAAAGCAGGAGGAGATCATCGACTACAAGAAGCGTCTGACCGCCGCACTCGAAGCGAAATCCCGCGCGCAGGGAGGATAACCCGTTTTCCCGCCCTGGTGTAGTCCGCCAAGCAGCTTGCCATTTATCGGAGATGCCTGTGATTTACGATTGATGATGGTTGAAGTGCCGGAACGGGGCGCAGTCAGAACATCGGATCACCCAAACCATCCTCACACATGATGAAAACTGCTTTCATATGGTTAGCCATTTCATTGACCACAGTGATTGGTGCCGACACCGCATACCAGCCAAGCCCTGATTCCATCTGGCCAATCGTTGCGGAATCGGACATCATTGTAACTGGAACCTTGAGCGTTCCCGTTGAAAAGATCCAAAACTGCCTCAAAAGCAAGCGACATGAATATGTAGAGATTGATGTCACAACCGACCAAACATTGAAGGGTGAACCGCAAAAACACCTGATGATTCACTGGTATACCGAAGCCAATTCATATTCTCCCACGCCGGAGCGGGTCATCTCCCTCGATTCCAAGCGGGGCCTGCTGTTTCTAGTGCACGTGGATGATCCTTCGGTGGCAGGCTATTATTTTGCAGGACGGACGCCCAAAGCGCTGTCCAATTCCGGTGACCATTCAATCGATGCGACAAAGCACGAGATAGCGGTTCAGGATCAAATGCTCGTGGAATTCAAAAAAACATTTCCGTCCTCTGGAGACCCATTGAGCAAAAAAGTAAAGGATTTGATCGATGCCACCACTCGGAATAAAAGCCAGGAGGCAGCTTTTCGTGAACTGGAGGAACTCGGCCCAAAGGCGGTGCCCGCCATCATCATGCTGATGGACGACCGAAGAAACCTGGCCATCCCCGAAATCTCACTCGCAAACAAGTCTCCGAAAGCGTTCGAAGGCATGCGGCATTACGGTCCAAAAAAAGTTGTGGATGCCATGGCGGCCATCCTCAACCAGATCACCGGGCAAAGTTTCAGAGACATCTACAACTCGGGTTCGGACAAGGAGCGCCAAGCGGCCGTCAACTGTTGGCGGATCTATTTGTATTATTTGAAGAAGGAGAAACCTAACTGAACGTGCTGCCCCGCCTTCTAGCCGTCACACCATGATCCCCTTCACCGCGGCGGCGGGTTCGACGCCGGTGAGCTTGAGGTCGAGGCCCTGGAACTTGCTGGTGAAACGCGAGTGGTCGATGCCGAACTGGTGGAGGATGGTGGCGTGCAGGTCGCGGACATGCACGATGTCCTGAGTGGCGGCGTAGCCCATCTCGTCGGTGACGCCGTGGGTGATGCCGGGTTTGATACCCGCGCCGGCCATCCAGATGCTGAAGGCCTTGATGTGGTGGTCGCGTCCGCTGCCCTGGCCCATCGGCGTGCGGCCGAACTCGCCGCCCCAGATGACGAGCGTGTCTTCAAGCATGCCGCGCTGTTTGAGGTCCTTGACGAGTGCTGCGGACGCTTGGTCGGTGAGCTTGGCGGACTCCGGCATGAGTTTTTCGATCTCGCTGTGCTGGTCCCAGCCACGGTGATAGAGCTGCACGAAGCGCACGCCGCGCTCCAACATCCGGCGGGCCATCAGGCAGTTGCTGGCGAACGATCCATCACCCGGCTGCTTCACGCCGTAGAGATCGAGCACGTGTTGCGGCTCGTCACGCATGTCGGTGAGGTCGGGCACCGACGACTGCATGCGGAAGGCCATTTCATACTGGGCGATGCGCGTGTCGATCTCAGGGTCGACGTGTTCGCCGCGCAACAAACCGTTGAGGTGCTGCACTTCCTCGATGACCTGCCGCTGCGCGGACTGGCAGACACCGTCCGGGCTGCCGATGTAGTGCACGGGATTGCCGCGCGACTGGAACTGCACGCCCTGGAACTTCGAAGGCAGGAAACCCGACGACCACTGGCGTGCCGAGATCGGTTGGTCCGGATGCGGACTGCGCGAAACCATCACGACGTAACCTGGAAGGTCCTGGGTTTCCGCGCCGAGTCCATACAACAACCACGAACCCATGCTCGGCCTGCCTTTGAGGATCGAGCCGCTGTTCATGAAGGCGTGGGCCGGATCGTGGTTGATCTGCTCGGTGACCATCGAGCGGATCACGCAGATATCATCGGCGATGGAACCGACGTGCGGAAACAGTTCGGAGATCTCGATGCCGGCTTGGCCGTAGCGTTTGAACTTGGTGAACGAACCGCGCGCGATGAGCTCGCGTCCTTGGAGCTGCGCGAGTTGCTGGCCCTTGGTGAACGATTCCGGAAACGGCTTGCCGTTGAGCGCGTTGAGCTGCGGCTTGGGGTCGAACGATTCAAGCTGCGACGGCCCGCCGGCCATGCACAGGTGGATGACACGCTTCGCCTTTGCGGGAAAGTGCAGCCCGCCCTGGGTTTGGAGAAACGGCAGGTCCGCGGCTGCGGCACGGCCCATCAACCGGGTGAGAGCAATGCCGCCGAGACCGGCGAAACTCTTCTTCAGGAATGTCCGGCGGCTGCAATCGAGCTGGTAGCGCTCGAAGTTGGCGATGGCCTTTTGGTGATCGTTCATTGCTCAGTAACGTGTGATCGTTTCATGCAGGTTGAGGATGACGCGGCAGAGCTGCGTCCATGCGGCGAGCTCGGCAAGGTTGCCGCCAACTGACGAGCCGGTCTGTCCGATAGAGACAAGTTTCTTCGCGTCATCCGGGGATTTCTGATAGAAATCGCGCTGACCCTTGAGGAATTTGGCGAGTGATTCAAGTTCGCCCTTCCGCGGTTCGCGTGAAAGGGAAAGTTTCAGAGCCAGGCGGATGCGGGATTCATCGCCGGCATCCGGCAGTTCGTTGGAAAGGCGCTGGGCGAAGGCGCGCGCGGCCTCGACGAATGACGGATCGTTGAGCAGCGCGAGCGCCTGCTGCGGGCTGTTGGCCTGGAAACGTTCGGCGGTGCAGGTCTCACGGCTTGGAGCGTCGAAGGCGGCGAGCATCGGATGCAGGAAGGTGCGCTGCCAGTGCATGTAGAGCCCGCGGCGGTATTGGTCGGAACCATTGCTGACAAGATAGTCGCGGTCGGGAAACATCAGGTTGTCATAATAACCTTCCGGTTGATAGGGCCGCACGCTGGGACCACCGATGACTTCATCCCGCAGCAGGCCGGCGATGGCGAGCGCGTTGTCGCGGACGAATTCGGCATCGAGGCGGCGGGCCTTCTGGCAGGCCAGAAAGCGGTTGTCGGGATCCCGCTCTAACAAATCCTCGCGGGTGGCGGCTTCGCGTTGATAGGTCCGGCTGGTGACGATGAGGCGCGCCATGTGTTTCACGTCCCAGCCGGATTCACGGAACTCGGAGGCCAGCCAGTCCAGCAATTCGGGATGGGATGGCATTTCCCCCTGGCTGCCGAGGTCGTCGAGCACGCCGGACAGCCCGCGCCCGAAGAACTGCCGCCACAGACGGTTGGTGAACTGCCGGGCCGGCAGCGGGTTGTCCGCTGACATCAGCCAGTTCGCGAGATCAAGGCGCGTGAGGCGCTTGCCATCGGCGGGCGGTTTGGTTGTTAGAAATCCGGGAAACGCGGGCTGCACGACAGCGCCCGGGTTCATCCAGTCGCCGCGAGGCAGGAGGTTAACGGTGGCGATCTTGTCTTGCGGCAGGGCCTCGGCAACCATCGATCGAGCGTAACCGGCGCGGCATTCGAGGATGGCATCGCGGAGTCGGGCGTATTCGGCGGGAAGTTTTTCTTCCGGAGTGGTGCTCAGGATGAAGGCGGCGGCGATTTCACGGGTTGAGGAGTCGGCGGGATGTCCGGTTAGAAGTGCCGTAATGGCCTTCTCCAGCTCCGGACGGTGGGCGGTTTCGTGGCCGGGGATCGCAGCGCCGAATGGCGACACGCTGAAACGTGCGCGTCCGAGGTCCTCGGTTTTCAAAGTGATCACCAGCATGCGGCCATCCTTCGCGGGCAGCGGCTCGGCGAGCTGATAGACGGCGTTTTGTGGGTGGGACGCGGCGTCTAACGGAAACTCAAGTCGGTCGGGACCGGAAAGCCATTCGCCTTCGAGTCGTGGCGGCGTCTCTCCCTCGTTGGTGAAGTTGCGGGCGCGGCAGATGTCGGCCTGGCCCCAGGCGATCTTGAGCGCGGTGGGTGCGCCTTCGATGGTGAATGTCGGTTTCACCGCAAAGCGTCCGTCCTTGTCGCGGCCCACATGGCCGCCGTTCTTTTCATCCGGCAGCGCCTCGAAGCGGATCGCGCGGATTGTTAGATCGGGAAGTGGAAAACGCAGTGTGACCACTCCATCCTTTTTCGGCTCGCCGGTGATGACGGCCGAGCCATCATTGAGAATGGTCGATTGATTGCCGGTTGGAACCACCGCGTCCATGGGCTTC
This sequence comes from Verrucomicrobiaceae bacterium, assembly GCA_947372405.1. Next base: position 2,076 of record CANBTO010000057.1, on the reverse strand, counting down.
AACAGACTCCATCCATCCGGCTGCGATTGCAGCAATCCGGCGACCTGCTTGGTCCAGAGCTCGCATGCGGCCTCATGCTCCGGTTTTTTCAATGGTGCGAGCGCCGCCACCATTTCCTGCTGAAGCATGCGCATGCGTTGTTCCAAGGCCGCGTTGCGGGAATGGATTTCCGGTGGGAACGGCCCGTTGTTGCCACGGCCCACGAAATCCGGATTCGGTTGGTTGCTGTAATGCGAATAGACGCCCCACTGGCGGATGTCCGCGAAGAACGCGCCGAGCGAGTAGTAGTCTTTCGAAGTGAACGGATCGAACTTGTGGTCGTGACATTCGGCACAACCGGTGGTCAGGCCGAGCCACGCCCCGCCGAGCGCGCGGATCCGGTCGCCCATGTACTTCGCCATGTATTCGGCTGGCTGGGCACCGCCTTCGCGGGTCATCAGGTTAAGGCGCAGGAATCCGGTGGCGATGCGTTGTTCCTCGGTCGGATTCGGCAACAGGTCGCCGGCAAGTTGCTCGCGCGTGAACTGGTCGAAGCGCTTGTTGTCGTTGAACGCCTTGATCACGTAATCGCGGTAGGGGAAGATCCGCGAGTTCTGGTCGCCATGGTAACCGACCGTGTCCGCATAACGCGCGACGTCGAGCCATGATACGGCCATCCGCTCGCCGAAATGGGGCGAGCCTAACAGTCGGTCCACTTGTTTCTGCCAGGCGTCCGGACTTTGGTCGGTTAGATAGACGTCCATCTCCGCGGGCGACGGCGGCAGGCCTGTTAGATCGAGTGACAGCCGGCGCAGCAGCGTCGCTTTGTCGGCGATGGGCGCGGGCTCGATACCCTCGCTTTCAAGCCTGGCGAGGATGAACGGGTCGATCGGGTTGGCCGACTCACCGGCGTGTTTCGCGAGGGTCGGCAGCCGCGGCTTGGTGATGGGCGTGAACGACCAATGCTTCTCGTACTTCGCGCCTTGCTCGATCCATTTCCGGATCAGTGATTTCTGGCGCTCCGTAAGCACCTTGTGGAAATCCGGCGGCGGCATCACCTCGTCGGGATCGTTGGAAACGATGTGTTGCAGGATCGCGCTTTCGTCGGGCCTGCCCGGCACGATGGCGCGCTCTTCCGAGTCTTTGAGTTTGGCGTAGCCACCTTCCGGCGTGTCGAGACGGAGATCGGCCTTGCGTTTCTTGGCGTCGAAGCCGTGGCAGGCGAAACAGGTATCCGAGAAAATCGGCCGGATGTGGGCGTTGAAGGTCACCTTTTCGGGCAGTGCCGCGGCATCCGCAGCCGGTCCAGGCACGTTGGCGGCGCTGTTGCGCTCGCACGCGGTCAGCAGCAGGCCGCCACCAAGCAGCAGGCAGTGGGTAAACCATTTCTTCATCGAGGCGACACCATACGTCGGAATGCCGCCAATCAATCACATTTTCCGCCCGTCCAGCATCGGAAGCGGACGGGAAATCAATGATTTCGGAAAAAACCCGGACTGGCATCCGCCGCAGCCACCCGCTAGGCTCCCGGCCGTGATCGTCCGTCGAAAAATCCGCTACCCAGTGTCCCAGGCACTGCGGCAGTACCTTTATCATTTCGACCGCCAGCGGGACATCCCGCGGATTTACGACGATCTCGGCCGCTTTTCCGGAGCCATCCCCTACGAGGACCCGCACGGACGTGAAACCCTCTGGCTCACCGTGATGTATCCGCCCGAGGTGTTCGCGGAACTCCGCCCGCGCCTCACCGCCATCTACTCGGAACTCAAACTCGGCCGCGACGCCGAACAACACGAACACCTGCTCGTGGACCGCATCGACTTCGGCGATTTCGGAAACTCGCGCCCGTTCCGCATCCGCATCACCAACCTCTTCAACGACAACTCGGACTACTTCTACGTCAAGCACGCCGACGCCTCGCGCATCTACGGCCTCGAGCTCGAGCACATCCTCTCGCCCAACCGCATCAACTACCTCGTCAACGGCAACACGCTCATCGAGGAGCACATCGCCGGCGTGCCGGGTGACACCTTTCTGCGCGATTATATCAAACAACCCGGCCTCAATAAGGTCCGCATCGCCAAGGAGTTCACCAAG
>CANBTO010000056.1 GCA_947372405.1 Verrucomicrobiaceae bacterium | reverse complement strand
AGTGGGAGCAGACCGGGCGTTTTGAGGGGTTTCTGATTGCGACGCAAAACATTGATGGACTGCACCAGCGAGCAGGCAGCAAACGGGTGACGGAGTTGCACGGAAGTCTGTGGCAGATCGCCCGCCCGAGGACGATGGATTTCACCGAGGAAGAGCAGTTCTCGCAGGATACTCAAGACATGGCGGATCCGGAAGAACGGGAAAACGTTCTGCGCAGATGGAGTGAGGAAAATCTGCAACAAATCTGGGGGGATCGCACCGTCCCATTTGACGCGATTCCTCCCTATCGGGATCCGCAGACCCGACCCAACGTTCTGTTGTTCGATGAGGGCTACGGAAGCCGTCTTGTCTGGGTGGAGGATTTTATCCGCAGTGCTCCGGATACCATTCTGGTGATGGGCTGTTCAGGCGGGGTGGCGGTGCTGGATCGGCTGCTGAGATCCTGCCGCGCGGCCGATCCGGATTGCACCATCATCAACGTCAACCCGCACGAAGATGGCATCCACGGCTCCCATTCGTATCTGCCGATGACAGCCGCTGCGTTCCTGGCGGCCATCGATTCAAACTGGGCCTGATCATGGAAGGTCAGCCGCCACCGCTCGGCTGCCTGTTTCACGGCATGCGGATTCTTGAATATCTAGCAATCGGCCACACCTGAAATGAACTTTGTGGTCAGGGAAGACGCATCAAAAATTGAGGCACCACGAATCGAACGAATCTGGCGAATCTTTGAGAGTCATGGCGCTGGCATCGCACCACTGTTTAATACCATTCTGAACATTCGCTGGATTCGCCGGATTCGCGGTACCGGACTCTTCAAATTTCATGGCAAATCCTACAATTCCACGGATTGGCATCCCGCCACCGTGTGGATCACAGCGTAGGCAAGCCGAATGGCTCAATCGCACGGATGGCCCACACGATACATTTTCGGTGGAATTCGCAGAAGCTTTGAATGGATGCGGCGTGGTCCATCGGCGCGATCGATTCGCGGACGTCGCCGGCATCCACCGTGGCGTGAGCAGCCGCATTGAAAAAACCGTTCGGGAAAGAAAAACCGAAACACGCGCCCGCAAGCGCGGTGGCTGGCTCGGAATCCAAGCCAGATGATGGACACTACTTTCACAATGCGTAGGACCCGGACGGATTGGATCCGGTGGCGGTTTCGCCGGAACCCGGGATTCACCGCGCGGCGCAGTTCGATAATGATGTCCGATAGATTCATGGGAGAAAGAGAGGTGTCTTTTGTCCACAGGATGCCGATGAATGGAAGCTATCACGCCGTTTTTCCGGTGCCGATCACAAAGCATTGGTCTGAGAAAATCCGTGTAATCCGTGGTTCAATTCTTGAATTCATTTCATCGGAACGTGATTAACATGAGAATCCCGGATTGCACTGGTCCGGACACATTGCATTTTCAAGAGAGACGCAACAAACCAAGCGCGGTGGAAAATTGCGGATTTTGAAAGACACCACCATAACCGGCAGCCGGTTGCTCATGGATGAGATGCACGGGCATTTCAAAAGCCGACTCAAACTGCCGTCGGATGCTCTTGAGCTTGCTCGTTCCGCCTGTGAGGAAAAGACCCGCCCGAAGCGATCGGGTATCCAGTTCCGGTCCCAGGTGCTCGATCAACATCTCGATGATGTTCCATGTCCGGGCGTGCACGACGGCGTTTACTTCTTCCCGTCCGATGGCTCTGCCGTCCGGAGCCGGAAAATGATCAGGGGGAACGGGTTCGTCCACAGGGTGTTGTCCGATCAGCGCGTTGCCATACCCGATCTTGAGACTCTCGGCCGCAGCGAAAGGGATGTGAAAATGATGGGATAGATCGTGGCTGACAAAGTCTCCACCGATGGCCAGCACACCGCTCTGGCGAACTTCTCCATCGATGTAGAGAATGTAGTCTGTCGTGCCAGCGCCGATGTCGAGCAGCAGCGAGCCCTCGTTTTTTTGTTCCTGGGTCAACACCGCCCGTGAGGCCGCTAGCGGGCTGAATACAATATCATCCACTTCGAGCCCGAGTTCCCTTACGCAACGAATGGACGATTTGATCCGGTCACTCATGCCATGGATCACGTGGAAAGCCGCCTCCAGCCGGCTGCCACGCAAACCGAGCAGGTTCCTGATGCCGGACTGACCGTCGATGCGGTAATGCTGGAGCAGGGTGTGAAGGAACACATTCCGTTCGGGAATGGCAACCTTGCGGGCCTCAGCGCAGACCCGGTCTCGGTCTTCTTCCTCAATCACAGCCCGGAAATCAGGAATGTCGATCTCGGAGCGATGATTGAATGAGCTGATATGCGATCCTGTTACCGCGAGACGGACTGAGCGTATCTCCACATCACTCCTCTCCTCAGCATCCGTCACCGCCGCACGAACGCATTCCACCGCCAGCCCGAAGTCAACGATCTCGCCCATGCGCACCCCGCGCGATGGAGCTTGCCCGACACCAAGAATCCGCAGCGGCCTATCAGCTTTCCTTTCTCCGACAGCCACGCAGACTTTGGAGCTGCCGATCTCGATCCCGACATCGATGCGGTTTCTCCCGCGACCGGGTGATGGTGGAACCGGCGCAGGTGATGAAGTGGATGTTTTCATGGGATCATAGGATGAGTGACGATTAAATCCTGAGCTTGAGGCTGCGACGTTTGATTAAAACCGTATCATCCAGGCTTCGCCATGTTCGTTCAGGTTGCGGATGGTTCTCACGCCGCATCCGGTATTCAAATTCGCCGACCACCGCCGCCAACGGAAACAGAATCAAATGCATCCAGATGTGCGTGGTGCTGATGGTGTAAACGATCGCGGCGAATGCCAGTGGCCAGGCCACGAATCGCACAGTGATTCCAGTAGCAAGCAGAGTTGAGGACTCGCTCGTGCGAGCTGTGAGCTTCCGCAGAACCATGCCGAGCATCGAACGCAGAATCCGGCCTCCGTCCATCGGAAAACACGGCAGGAGGTTGAAAAGGCCAAGGCCCGTATTCAGATACGCACCCAGCCTCAGGAATTTCAGGACGCCATACAGCCAATCATGATGGAGGGACACGAAACGGTGCGGCAGGCCATGCATCCAGTGATGCATGGCACAGATACCAAGCTGGCAAACCCCGGAGAGTGCCAGGCTTGCAAGCGGACCGGCGATTGCGATCCAGAGTTCCTTCCTACCGGGGGGAAGATCGTCGAGCATCGCCACGGCACCTACCGGAAGGAAGACCATCTTTCGTGATCCGATCCCGCAACTCCTTGCGGCGAAAATGTGCGCGAATTCATGGACAAGCAGCGAGCCCCATAAAATCACCAGCACGATTCCCATCTGCCAAAGGGATCTCCAACCATGCTCGGACCAACCCATCCCCAACAAATAGCCTGCGGGGAAAATCAGCGCCGTGGAATGAACCTGCACCGACACTCCGGCGATGCGGCACATAGGAAACGGTTTCCAAAACCGCCGGCCAAGCCATTTGAGAAGAAGCCACGGCCGCATGACGAAACCGCCCGGCACCTCAGAGATCGATACCGGAGAACCAACCTCACCAACCGCGGACGCGGCGATGGAACCTTCGTATTCGATCCGTGCTGACATGACTGTGTGCTACGGCTGACATCATAGGGTTTGCCGATCTATCAAACCATCCGCCACATCTGGGTCTTTCTAGGCATCCCGAAGGCTTGCGGATCAGGGATTTGAGCCCCTCACGGACGATGGATGGACAATGCCTCGTCGGAAGGAAGCATGGTTGGAGCAACCACCACCAAACTGTCAGAGTCTGACTGCCGCGGATCGCTCGGTGTTTCAAATGGCGTCGTCGCCACGTTCACCCGTGCGGATCCTAAGGATTTGATCCACAGGGGTAACGGCAATCTTGCCATCGCCGATTTTCCCGGTGTTAGCCGCACGTGCGATAGCTTCCACCACGGTCGTTTCTTGCTCGTCGGGCACGAAGATCACAATCATCACACGCGGAACGAACTCAACCACATATTCGCTTCCGCGGTAGATGGTGTTTTCATTCTTCGCGGAACCTCGCACTTCGAAAAAGGTCAGGTTTTGAACTCCTACTTCATAAAGAGCTTCCTTCACGTCTTCAAACTTGAAGGGCTTGATGATGGCGTCAATGCGTTTCACGGGCAGGGCATTCTCACGATTTCAGGATTTCTTCGCAAGCTCTCAATGCAGCCGCGTGCCCGGTTCGAATTCGGCGTCGATGGCGGCCTATCTCTTCGACCAAGGTGGCAATGCGATCCGCTGGTGGCAGTTCCGGAAACATGGTGGCAGCCACGCGGGAAAACTGGGCATCCGTCAGCACGTGCGCCCGCGTCACCTCAAAGAGGGCTTCGCGAAGGTTGAGCAAAAAGTGATGGGATGCGGGAGGCGACCAACTGGGTTGTTGATTCCCCGGACTCATGACATCGAGCCACTGCTCACAGAAGCCGGAGAGGCGATACTCCAACAAGCCACCGGCATCCGATTTGATATTGAAACGCCGGAATGCGGGATCCATCCCCTGCGCTTCCATGCGAAACTTCAGTTTGTCGAACAGGCGGAGGTGCTGCTCGCCTGTCATGCCTTGAACAAACGTCCTCCAGGTCGCCCGAAGCCGGGTGTGCATCGTCTCGTTTCCAACGATGTGCCGCGAGAACGCGAATGAAACCAGTGGCGCGAGATCATCTTCATTCAGCGCATCCGCCCAGCTCTTCAGGCAGTCTTCTTCGGAGAGGATGATCGGCGCGATCCGGATTCCTCTAACGGAACTCCAGCAGTTCGCCAGCTCCGTGCCGTACTTTCCCCAGAATGCTTCAGCGGTTTCGGTTTCCGCTGCGACATGGACGAGAGTCACGTCGATGTCGGAACCCACGGAAAGAACGCCACGGCCAAAACCACCGCGTGCCACCAAGGCGAACTCCCGGGGCGCACGAGACCATTCCTGGCTGACCACGTCCACGAGATCGGTCAGGAGTTCATCAGCGATGCGGACCCTCATCGCGGGTGTGGCGCCATCCAGACTGCTTTCCGTGCCTTTGGCGCTGCTTTCGGGCCATCTGCGACGCAGCCATTGCCGGATTCGGGTGATCTCCGGGTGGAAATTCTCCAGGCGACGGGAAAGCTGTTCCCACTCGTCCGGTGCTTCAGGCTCTTTCGGCGTTGCCGGTTGCTCGGCGACATCCAATGCAGCGAACTTCGAACTCGGCGTGCTCACCAGCGCATGCAGCCCTTGGATGATCTTGTGGAGCGCGTCCGGAAATACTTCTTCGGACACAGGAATCGAAACCGATGCTCCGAGAACCACGCCGTATGCAGGTTTCGTTGACCGCACTTCATCGTGGGAGATCCCGAACAACACCGGCATGAAGGGTTTCCCCAGATCGTGGCCGAGAGCCAGTTCCTTGTCCACCTGATGGGAACTCAGCGACGAAACACTGAGCAGGACAGCCACCACGTCTGAATGACTCACTGCGGAGTGAATCTGTTCGAGATACGATTTCCCGGGCAGGCTGTTCTCCTGATAAAGCCATGTTGCAAACCCGGCGACTTTCAACGCGGATGCGACCTGCCGGGCCATTGCAGAATCTTCCTCAGCGTAACTGACGAATACCAGTGGCAGCGTGGCGGGCATCGAGAATGGAATAGTCTTGGCAGTAACGCTGTTGCAACTTCAAAAACGAGAACCGGCATGGAACACGGGCACCATGCCCAGAGCCATTCAACTTGGTTGGGCATAGATCGTCGCAAAAATCTCAGCACAAGGCGGCCATTCCCGAATCCACCCACTCCGCGAATCGAAGGAGATGACCAGATCCGGTGCCGGCTTGAACGTGACTTCTTCGGTTGGACGAATCCTCGCCGAGGGATTTATGTAAAAAGGAGTGTCCACGCTCCTTATCCAACGAACTCGCCGGAGGGCGGAAGGTCATTGGCTTCGGCCATGTCATCGTTGTCGGCTGTTGGCTCAAGCACCTGCGGACCGGCGATCAGGCGGTCGAGTTCGGCTTGGAGGAGTTGGAGTGCTTCGGAAGAGCAGGTGGATTGATGTGGATAGGTGATCGAGGGATAAACACCTCTTCCACCACTGTGGACATCGAAGGACACCGCGCGCAGGCAGAAGCGCCATGCTCTGCCATCGAGCGTATGGAATCCATCCTTCCGGGATTTCTGATAGTCCGCCCTCCAGTAACGCACGCCGAGGCTTTCCACGGTGTTCCAGAAGCGTTCCCATTCTTCCGGTCCGGGTTTGCGCTGGCAGGTGCGGGTCCGTGTTCCCTGTTGGACGCGGGTGATGATTCCCCGGGAAACCGTGTAGCGGACTCCACGCATGACCGGATAGGTGCCGGTTTCCAATCGCAGACTGTGAGGCGGTCCGCTGGGAGTGACCGGTATCGGCGCGGGCTCGTCCTGCCGTTTGGCAAGCAGGGTTTGGAGAAAACGTGGCATGCTGTGAAGAATCGGCGGGAAGTTAGCATGCAGAGGCACTAGGTCCCATCGAAATCCGAGCAACTCCATGTGAAATCTGCGCAGGACCGGCGGAGCGAAAAATGATTTCAGCGAACCGCAGAGGCGCAGAGATCGCAGAGAAAAGCGCCGAGCTTGTGAGGAATAGAATGAGCATGTGGCTCACCCTTTTCTTGCATGACGGTGAATCCATGGTTTCTCCGCGAAGTCCTCCGTAAATTCCGCGTCTTCGCGTTTCGATCCCGTCATTTCACAAAAATCCCAGTGCGTCGTCCCTGCGATTGGCGCTTGCCGCGGCTTCGCGGATTTTGCAAATGTCTGGATCATCACCCATACACCATTTTACCCATGAACGAGTTAGCTGTTGGAAAACCCTGGACGATGGCGGTGAAGGCCGTGATCACGGATGCGGATGGACGGCAACTGCTGCTGCGTCGTTCGTCGGACAGCCGGAATTTCGTGGGATTGTGGGAATGGCCGGGCGGCAAGCTGGATCCGGGTGAAGACTTCGCCGTTGGCCTTGCCCGCGAGGTGCTTGAGGAATGCGGGCTGGAGGTGGAGTTCACCGGACTGGCGGGTTCATCCGAGTTCGAAATGCCCAAGGCGCGCGTGGTGATGCTGTGCATGCATGCCCGGGTGACCGCGGGTGAATTGCGAATCAGCGAGGAACACGACGATTTCGTCTGGCTCACGTTGGAGGAAATCGCCGGCCGTCAAGTGATCGAACCGATGAAACCGGTCATCGAAATGATCAAGGCCCGCCTGTAGCTGCACTGTGTGTGCGTCGCTGGTTTTTATGAATCTTCAATCCACTCTCTCATGAACCCCTCACTCACCAAACCCGCCGCCGCCATGGATCTCTCGAACGAACATTGGGTGGCGCTGCATGTGCCGCGCTTTGCCACGATCGTCCCGGCCTACGTGGAATACGAAACGTTTCTTAAGAAGGCGCTCAAGCAAATGACAAGCCATGTGGCTCCGTTGGCGATGGTGGAGGCGCGGGCCAAGGGGGTGCCGAGTTTCGCTGAGAAGATCCTGCGCAAGCGCAACACCTATCAAACACCAAGCGACCCGCAGCCGCCTGATCCACTGGTGCGGATCACCGACTTGTGCGGTGGCCGCGTGATCTGCCAGACAGCCGCGCAGGTGCGGGCGGTCTGCAATTGGATCGAGAAAGCCTTCATCATCGACTGGGCGAACAGCGAGGACGTGAGTCAGCGCTTGAAACCGACGGAGTTCGGCTATCGGTCGGTGCATTACATCGTGCAGGTGGACCCGCAGCGGCTTGCCGCAGCCGGATTGAAGCTGGACGTACCGAAGGTTTTGTTAGGACTGCAGGATGACGAAGTGGGCGCACAAGCCGCCGGCATTCCGCTCAAGGCGGAGATCCAGGTCCGCACGCTGCTGGAACATGCGTCGTCGATGTTAGGTCACGACACGATCTACAAGACCGAGTTGAAAATGCCGCCACGCATCCAGCGCGAATACGCGGCGCTTGCCGCTGTGTTGGAGGGTGCGGACCGCGAGACGTCTCACTTGCTGGAGGAGTTGGACCATTTTCAATCGAACTCCGGGGCTTGGTTGGGAGAATCCGGCATGAAGGAAGAGATCAACTTCGCCCGCGTGATGTTGGGTCTGGAGGACGAACATTTGCCGATGACGGCCAAGTTGCCGGTGGCGGCGCGGGCTGCCAAGTTGGCGATCGCCATGGGAGAGCCGGCGCAAGCGGTGGAAATTCTGAAGCCCTTCGCGGAGCATCATGATGCAGGTGTGCAGAGTCTATTGGGTCTCGCGTTGACGGGTCTGCATTGGCACGAGCCGGGACATGTGGATTTCGCCGCAGGCGAGGAAGCGTTGCGGCGGGCCACCAAGTTGCGTCCCGATGATGCGGAAACCTGGTGCTTGCAGGCCGAGTGCGCAGCCCACTGCAATGAGAATGAGGAGGCGAGGCGCTTGTTTGGCATGGCGCTGGCCGCCGATGGCACCGAGCCACGCACGCTGGCGCATTATCTTGAATTCGAGGCAGCCAACCAAGGAAACGACCGGGCGCTGCGTTTGGCCGTTCCGATGATCCACGCCGCCATCGCCCGTGCGAATTGCCAGATCGAGGCTGGAGCCAATCTGGCCACGGCGTGGTCCACGCTGGTATTGTTTCATCTCTATCTTGGCCAGCCCTTTGCCGCGTTGGAGGCACTGGCCCAGGTGCTGCGTCTGTGTGGCGGCGGCAAACCCGCGGATGTCAACGGGCCGGCACAACCCTGCGCCGCCGGACGCGCCCTGCTGCGGCTGCGCGAATCGATCCGCCGTCTAGCCGGACTGCATGGAGAATTGACTGGCTTCGCATGGGTCGAGCGCTTCCTGCTGCTCGCCTTGGCCTGCCGGGTTCACAACGAACGGGCGATCAAGGAACTTGCCGCGCTCGCCTCATGGCGAACCGCGTCCAACAGCGACGGACAAACGCATTTTTCCACCGCACGGAAGGCAATCATCATCGCCGGTGGCTGCACGCGGGACGTGGAGCCGTTCATGAAACCCTTCGGCGATCTCATGGAGCGGGCGGTGCGTGGACTTGAATTCGATCTGATCAGCGGTGGCACCGCCTCCGGTATTAGTGGCGTGGCGGGTGCCTTGGCAGCGGCATCCGGCGGACGAATCGAAGCCTTCGGCTATCTACCCGCCGCCATGCCCCGAGGCGTCACCGAGGACACCGTGCGCTACACTCATCGTTTCAACTCACCGAAAACCAACGATTTCAGCCCGATGGACCCGTTGCAGGCATGGACCGATCTGGTGGTCGCCGGGGTGTCACCCACCGACGTGCGCCTGATGTGTTATGCACCCGGCGACATCGCACGCGCCGAGTGTGCAATCGCCTTGGGGCTGGGTGCGCGGGTCGGCGTGGTACTGGACCCGGACCTGCCCAAGGAACGCCTGCTGGATCGCTCCGCGTGGGCGGGCTGCAACAACCTGCTGTTCCTGCCGTTGGACGCCATGACCATCCGCGCCTTTCTCCAGATGGCACAACAAGCGCTCACCGCGGATGACAAAATCCGCCTCGAACGCGCCGCCCGCCGTGCCCACGAGGACTACGCGCAATCCGCCAAGCCCAAGGATCCGTCCCTCTTTCCGTGGGACAAGCTCGACGAAAACCTCAAGGTATCCAACTACCAACAAGTCGCCTACTGGGAATATACCCTGCGCGACTATGGCCTGGGTATTCGCCCTCTAACCGATGACGACCGGCAGCATGAACCCCTGAGCATGGCCTCGGTCCTACCCCGACGCCAAGGTGTGGAAGATCCGGTCATGGAATTGGCAGAACTGGAACACGGCCGCTGGAACGTCGAACGCCTGGCCTATGGTTGGACCTACGCCCCGGAAAAGGACGTCACCCGCAAGCTCTCGCCCTATCTCGTTCCATGGGATGCCCTAACCGAGGAAATTCAGGGCTACGACGTCGCCGCCATCACCGGCCTCCCCGCCAAGCTCCGCGAGGCGGGACTGGAGATCTATCGGTTGGAAGACAGCCATTGAATCCCATGTCGGTTTTATCCGGATCCGGCACGTAAGATAGCGGATTGTATCTGTCTATTCTCTTGCCTCCGGGGTGACGGATTTGTCATTTTCCAGCTATCGGATTCCGGATGGACGAGCGGTTTCTTAGTGATGCCCGCGCCCCCGCCTAGGGCCGAACCATCCCCTAAAAACCATGGCCAAGAGCATTCTCGTCACCGGCGATGCCGGTCCCGACTACGATTTTTACCTCCACTTCGATGGACCCAACCCGCCCCCGAACTGCGATCCAACCCGTGCCCGGTGTTCCCTTGGCGGAGCCGGGCTGGCCCTCCGGGTGCTGAAGGCATGGGCAGGAAAGGAAAACGCCACAAGCATTGGTTTCGCCCGGTCTCCCGTGGATGCGTCACCGACTTTTGTCGCGTGGCACCCACAACCGACCGGCGACACGTTCAAACAGAATAAAGGAAAAGACAAAGTATGGCGTGTAAACCGCTCGACCAGCCCGGGCGAGTTGATCCGCGGATTCAAATTCCCAATGCCAAAAATGCCAGTGGGCGCGGCTCTAGATTTCAAGTCAGGGGTCATCCTCCTGGTGGACAACGCCGCAGGCTACCGCCACCCGAAGGGTGCGGCGCTCCCCCATGAATCGGCGTGGACCGGAGAGGAAACCATCATTTGGAAAATGGCACCACCTTTATGTCGCGGAGAACTCTGGTGGCGGGCCGTCAAGGCCGGAGTTTTGAAACGCACGGTGGTAGTGATCAGCATCGAGCATCTCCGCATGGAACCGGTTCGTGTCAGTTGTCGCATTTCCTGGGAACGCACCGCCCTCGAGATCGCCCGCGAACTCGAGTCCAACCCTGCGCTGGCAGAACTGCGGTCAGCGGCGCATGTGATCGTCACCATTCATGGCGAGGGTGCCCTGTGGTGCAGCAGGGAGGATGGGGAAAGCCGGTTTGCCTTGGTATTCGATCCCGCCCACATGGAAAGCGAATGGTGGCAGCGCAGCGGTGCCGATGGAGATGCCTATGGATACGGGAGCGTCTTTGCCGCCGCACTTGCGGCGGAGGCAGCCAAATGCGCCGATACCAGCGAGGCGATCCGCAACGCCATTCCCCGCGGCCTTCTGGCCATGCGTGTGCTGCATGCGCAGGGCCACGGACCCGTGGACGTGAACACGGAGCCGGATTTCCCAGCCGATCTCCTCGCCTCAGTGATTCGGGGCGACAAAACCGCGCTGGATCCGTTCGTGGCTGATGCGTTCGGACACTTCTCGGCTGTGAACCTGCCATCGGATGAACTCACCAATCCGGTGTCCGATTGGCAAATCGCGTTAAGTGGTGACGGTCGTCCGGCTAATGAACCGCTCTACGGTCTCGCCCGCCGCGTAGCCGTCTATGGCGAACGCGAATTGAGCGGAGTGCCCCATGCGCGGTTTGGCAAGCTGCTCACCGCCGCAAGGAGCGAAATCGAGGCACTGCGCAACCTCAAAACCCTCATCGAAGACTACCAGCGTGGAAACGAAACCAAGCCGCTCTCGCTTGCGGTCTTCGGCCCTCCGGGATCTGGAAAATCCTTCGGGGTGAAACAGATCGCCGATGAAGTTCTGGGCAAAGCCGGGATGATACTGGAATTCAACCTCTCGCAATTCGATGACGCCGATCTCGCCGGTGCTTTCCACCAGGTGCGCGACAAGGTTCTCGAAGGCAAAATGCCGGTGGTGTTCTGGGACGAATTCGATTCCTCCGAATACAAATGGCTCAGACTGCTGCTGGCACCGATGAACGACGGCAAGTTTCAAGAAGGGCAGATCACCCATCCTCTGGGACGCTGCATCTTCGTCTTTGCCGGAGGCACCAGCCACGACATGGAGCACTTCGGCCCGTCCGAACCTCCCGAAGATTCTCCTCCAGATTCTCCAACGGCAAAGGAATGGACCCGGTTCAAACTCGACAAAGGTCCTGATTTCATCAGCCGCATCCACGGCGCGCTCAATGTCCTCGGACCCAATCGCAAGGCGAAACCGAAGAATGACGGAAGGTCCGCCGTCGATGGCTACGAAGACCTCAGCTTTCCGCTTCGCCGGGCACTTCTCCTCCGCGCCCTGCTCGGTCTCAAACCCAGGCAGAGGCTCGACATGGACTCCGGCCTCCTTTCCGCCATGTTGGAGGTGTCCGAATACAGCAACGGGGCGCGGTCCTTCGAGAAAATCTGCATCGTCCTGCGCGATGCGGGGAAACAGCGGCAACGTTACATGCCCTCCGATCTCCCGGCTGACGCGATCCTCGCGATGAATGTCGAAAATGTTTCGGAGTTCAAAGCGCTGCTGAAACGGGATGATGATTTCAAGGCGAAAGCCCCCTTGCTTGCCAAGGCCTTTCACGACGTCTGGCGGGCGGGAAAACGCAAACAAAAAGGCAGCGAGGCGTTCGCGAACGATTGCGAGTTCGACGATCTGCCGGCCAACAAGAAGAACGACAACCTGAATGCCGCCATGCGGATGCCACGCAATCTGCAACTTGGTGGGTATCTGCTGGTTCCTGCGTCCCAAGCCGGCACCGGCATCGTCACCAGGATTCCCGAGGAACTCGTGGACATCATGGCGCAGGAGGAACACTTCCGCTGGGTCGAAGACGCATTGGCCGACGGCTTCCGCCAGATGGGCAAAGGCGAGAAACGCGACGACGCGCAACTGATTCATGACTGCATTCTGCCTTGGGAGAAGCTGCCGGATGGACAGCGCGAATATGACCGGTGGTTTGTCCGAAACTATCCCGAATTCGCCAAGCATGCGGAATACGCCATCGTGCCGAGAAATTCCATCAACCATGAACAGATTGCCGACCAACCGCGCGACGCGCGGATCCTCCAATCATGAATTCGTTACCACATATTTTCTAACATATGAATAATACTTTCACATCGCCGGAAATTCGGAAGCGCCGTTACGACGCGTTTCTAAGTTACGCTCACAAGGATGCGGTGATGGCGAAGCGAATTGTTCGTTGGCTGAAAGATTGCGCGGGGCTGAATATTTGGTTCGATGAAGATGAACTCGGACCCGGTCGCCCAATCATGGAGGCGTTACTTGACGAAATGGATAATTGTCGTGGAGCAATTGTGTTGGCGACGACCGCGGCGGCTGAATCTGACCACGTTATCGCCGAGTTTGAACATGCGCGGACCACACTCCGAAAAGAACCGAATTTTTCGCTTGTGGTTCTCACTCCGGATCCATCCAACTTACCCAATCCCTTCAAAACCGCAGGGCGGATTTCTTGCACCGAACTTCGAGAGGACTGGTTCACATTGGCGGACGCAGCAAAACTTCTCTCAAGCATTTCAGGCTTTGCCTCACGCCCCGCACACGTCCATCAAGAGCTTTTTGTTAGTCGATCGGAAAAACACGAAGAACGCGACCACGCTGATGCGGTCTGCCGGGAGTTCATTGCAGCTCAGTTCGGATTGGTCGCAGATGTTTTTGCCAGCGGTGACTGGCGTATGCGTGTTCGACGACTCATGGCCGAATCCCACGGTCATTTGATTGTTATCCCGCCAAGAGCGGCTGCGGGACAGCAATGTTTTATCGAGGAGGCACGCATGGCCGAAGAATTCGGATTACCCTTGTTTGTCTGCGCGCATCCAGGGGCCGAAATTCCGGACGAACTTAGAAGATCGTCCAACTTTGTTCTATGGGATGGCGCATCAAATTGTCACGAACTGGAGGATGCCATTCGTGAATTTCAGCGAGGACTGCGAACATCGACAGATCCGGCGGAAGTGTTCCTTGCATGCCAATATCGCGAACGCCGGGATCGTAACGAGCAGCTTCGCGCGCTCATTGAGCGCGCCACCTCGAGACGCTGCCGAATCGGCAGTGAACACCAGGTTTACCGCCCGGAACTCACAGCGGAAATCATTCAACAAATCTGTTCTGCGCGCCTGGTCGTAGCTGACATCGCCAGCGAAATAGACGATCTTGGATTACCATTAGTGAACCTTAACACTTGCATCGAAACAGGAATCGCAATTGGAGCGAACCGTGAACATGTCGTCCTCGTTCGAGGATGCGAAGCAACTGAAGGCAAGACCAAGGCCCTCCCTTTCATGTTTAGAAACTGTCAGGTCTTATTCTATGAAGACGACGTGGAACTTATCGGCAAACTCCACCGCGCGCTTACTCCTTTCCGTCGTCGCCTGATCGGCACGCAAGGGACCTAAGCATAATCCATGTTCACAATCAACCTGATCGGCAAGTTGGATGAAGTCCGCGAGATTCTCGTCACGAACATGGCTACTGAACACTCATGCCACCGAGACGCCTCGCGTCACCATCTTCCGAAAATTTATCTTCCTGCTCAAAGCGCGACCAGACCCACTTCCTCGATCAAATCAACGCCCTCCTAACCAATTCGAACGTTTCCATGGCCAGCAAAGTGTGTGTTTCGGAGGGCTGCTGGATATGAACAACAACCTCAGCCTCAAGCTTCGCCCCGATGAAATCCGTCCATCTGCCTGTTCCCTCCGTTCGACCGGCGAACTCTGAGATGTCTTACCGAAGCGCATTCAGCAGTCGCGCATTGCCCAACGCTGGAAAATCCGCTTCGCTGTTGAAATGAAGATCGGCACATCACGCGCTCATTTCCACCATGCGGGAGGACTCCAACCATGAGTGAAGGGACCTTCCATCATTTGAGAGCATCGCGGCGGCAATGGTGGCTGGTCGTGGTGACGGGCATTTTGACCCTGGTCTGCGGCAGCGTCGGCGTCTGGCGATACGAACACACCCATGCCACAGGGGAAATCCATCCTGTATCCTGCGTGCTGGGGGCGCTCTATTACTCGGTGCAGATGTTGATCCTGCACACACCGCATTTCGAGGAAGGCGCGAACGCATGGATCGAGGCGGGCCGTTGGTTCGGGGCTTTCACGCTGATCGCCACCACGTCGATGTTGTTATGGAAGCGTCTCGGTCACGAGTTCCGCTTGTTCCGGCTTTCCCATTGGAGCGGGCATCATGTGGTATGCGGCCTCGGCCGGAAGGGCATGGG
>CANBTO010000055.1 GCA_947372405.1 Verrucomicrobiaceae bacterium | reverse complement strand
CGGCATTCTGGGATGCTGAGCTCAAGCACAACCCGGAGGCGAAGGCCTGGCTTGATGGAGAAGGAGCCAAGGCAGTGCTGATCGCCAAGGACCGCTGGGAAATGAACGCAAAGGCCCGGGAGTAACAACGGCCGCTATCTGCGGTACTGGTTCTGCGGCATCATGCCGAACTGACCCATGCCCTGGTTGGGACCTGCAATGTTCCAAGGCATCTTGCTGGTTTCCGAAACCGGACCCACCGGTTTCTTCTCGGGCTCATCGGCACAGGAGCTGAATCCAAGACCCGCGAGCAGCGCCACTAACAACAGGGAAAGGTTGCGTTTCATCGTGCGAACATAAAACAGGCTCCGGAGCTTGCAAGCCCTCGGAGCCTGGATTGAAAAATACCCGTGAAACTCAGTTCGTGGCGGGCTTGGAAAGAATCACGCGGTCACCCGGCTGAAGCCGCACGCCGGTGGCCAGGCTGTTGAAATCGATCTCGGCGATGGTCTGGGTCGGCTCGATCGCCGATGGATGGACGCGTCCGATAAGCCGACCGTTGCGCTGCACGATGAGGCTGGTCTGCGGGGTGAAGCCCGAGTTCGATCCCGCTCCGATGACGAGGAAACCCCAGTCCTGGTTGACGGCAGTGACCACGGACTCCATCGAGTTGCGGCCGATGTGGCTGTTGCGCTCCATGTCGCGCTTCATCAAGCGGTCCACTTCCGCGCGGTTTTTCTCAAGCAGTTTTTCGGCGGCCGCCACGAGTGTCTGGAGTTCCTCAAGCTTGTCCTGGCGGGATTTCTTATCCGCCTCGATCTCCTTGATCTTATCGGGGAGACTTTCGAGCGTCACGTTGCCACCGAGGTCCTTGAGGATCTTGTTGACCTCCTCCAAGGTTTTTTTCAGTTCCGCGAATTCCGCATCCTGAGCTGCCAGCGTGGCGTCCAGTTCATCAACCTGACGTTTCAGGGTGGAGCCGGTGGACTTGAGAGTGGTGATGCTCTGGGTGAGTTCCTCGCGGCGTGAAGTGGAAGTCACAAGCACTTCCTTTTCATGTTTGAGCTTGTTTTCCGTCACGTCCGCATCTGCGGAAGTTTTCTTGTTGGTTGCGATGGTTTCACGGCGGACGGTCTGGAGCGCTTCGAACTTCTTGGTGTGATCCAGAGTGAAGTAGACGGCACCAAGTGCTGCGATGATGGCAACAACGTAAAGAATGGCTTTCATGGGGTTTGAGGAAGGTCTGTGTCGGAAAAAATCCGTGGATCAGTTTTTGGAAGGTTGGGGAGCGGCGGACTTCTGGGAGGGGACGACGCGGTCGCCGACCATCAGTGTGACATCCTGTGCCATGGAATCGGGGATGATGCTTGCGGAGGCGGAATTGCTTTCCACCGCGGTCACCATCAGCTTGGCGATCACGTTGCTCCCGCGGACGACATCAAGTGTGGAGTTTGCCACGACGCCGCCATTGTTGCCTGCGGCAAGGGTGACAAAGCCCCAGGAAGGATAGATCGAGCGGATGCGCGTGTTGAGCGTCGGCAGCGAGAGCACGTTGCTGATGGTCTCGAACTTCTTCTTGATCGCAGTAGCGTGGGCCTCGGTCTTGTTGTTGTCCGCAGTGAGATTGGCCAGCTTGTCATCGGTTGCCTTGATCGACTGGGCGAGCTCTTCAAGATCTGAGTTGGTCTGGCGCATCTTGGAGGCAAGTTCCTTCACGTCGCCGATCTTCGATGTCTGTTCGCGAAACTTGTCGAGCTGCTCCTTGTTGGCGGCGGTTTTGGTTGTCTTGGCGGAGATCTGTTGGTTGAGGTCCTCGTTGTCTTTTTTCTGGGTCGCCTCAACACCTGTCAACCTGAGGTTCTCCTCGTCCACACCGGTGCGTTCGGCGATGGTGGAGGCCAAGTTGTCTTTTGCGGTTTTGAGCCTCTTCTCGCTTTCGCGGAGTTTGCCCTTCTGGTTAGCGGTTTCCGAGATCTCGTTCTCGTAAGCCTTTTTGTTCTGATACGCGATGAATGCCGACAGTGCGAGGACGATGGCGGTGAGGATTCCGAAGACGTTGGCCATGGGTTTGTAAAGTGGAGCTTTAAATTCCGTGTGGAAGGACACTAGGAAGTCGTTGTCAGCCTCCGCAATCCCAAATTTCACCTTCTTTCAATCTTCTTTCGGCCTTGGCTTTACAAAGCATCCACGTCCGGCCATCGCTCGTGGCGTCTCCATGAAGTCGATTCTCCGCGTATTCTCTTATCTGCGCCACTACCCGGGCCTCGCCACCGCCCAGCTTTTATGCGCGATCGGCATGACCGTGGCGGTTTTCGTGTTTCCAAACGCCACCGGCCACGTGATCGACAAGATCATTCCCGATCCCGGCCGTCACTCGGAGTTTCCTTTCTGGATTTTCATCGCGCTGGCCGGGTTCCTGGCCAAGGACGGCCTGAACGCCCTGCGGATCTTCATCAACAACACCTTCGAGCAGAGGGTCATCTTCGACATCCGCTCGGATCTCTACGGGAAAATCCAGCGCCTGCCGCTCCGGTGGTTCGATACGCGGCGCACGGGCGACATCATGACCCGCGTCGTCGAGGACGTGACGAACATGGAGCGTGTCCTCATCGACGGCGTCGAGCAGGGCCTCATCGCGGCGATGCAGGTGCTGGGCATTGGCGTCTATCTTTTCTTCCTGAACCCCGTGGTGGCCGCCTGGGCCACGCTGCCCGTGCCATTCCTGGCTTTGGGAGCTTGGATCTACTCGACGAGGGGACGGGACCGCTACCGCAACCAGCGGGACGCCGCCTCCGACCTCAACGCCCTGCTCCATGACAACATTTCCGGCGTCCGCCAGATCAAGGCCTACGCAGCAGAGACCGCCGAGCACGAGCGCTTCAACCGCTTTTCCGACCACTTGCGCCAGACCACCCTGCGCATGATGAAATGGTGGGCCATCTACTCGCCCGGCATGTCCTTCCTGCGGATGACCGGCTACGTGCTGGTGCTGGCCTTCGGCGGCTTCGCTGTCATGAAGGGAGACCTCACACTGGGGGACTTCACCAAGTTTCTGCTTTTCCTTTCGCTCTTCTACGAGCCCATCGACCGCCTGAACTCCCTCAACCAGATGCTTCTATCAGGTCGGGCGGCGGCGGACCGCGTCTTTGAGATCCTCGACGCCGGAGAAGAACCCAACGCCAGCTCCGGAGACAGCTTGCCGGCGGAAATCCGCGGCCACGTCCGTTTCGAGAATGTCACGTTCTCCTATCAGGACCAGCCCACACTCCACGGCGTCACGCTCGACGCGCTGCCGGGACAAACCATCGCGCTCGTCGGCTCCACCGGTGCGGGGAAAACCACGGTGCTGTCACTGCTCGCGCGTTTCTACGAGGCCACCTCCGGCACCATCAGCATCGACGGCATCCCGATCGAAACGCTCGCGAAATCCTCGCTGCGCGAACGCCTCGCCTACGTCACCCAGGAGCCGTTCCTCTTCAACGGCACCGTTAGGGAAAACCTGCTGCTTTCGAAGCGCGAAGCCACCGACGCCGAACTCTGGATCGCCCTCACCGCCGCCCATGCCGAAACCTTCGTCAGCGAGCTGCCCAAGCAGCTCGACACCAACGTCGGCGAGCGTGGCGTGAAACTCTCAGGTGGCGAGAAACAACGCCTCTCCATCGCCCGCGCCCTGCTCAGGAACGCGCCGATTCTTTTGTTAGACGAAGCCACCGCCTCCGTGGATTCCGAGACCGAGCGCCAGATCCAGGACGCGCTCGACCGCCTGATGGAGAACCGCACCGCCTTCGTCATCGCCCACCGCCTGTCCACCATCCAGAACGCGGACCGCATCTACGTGCTCGAAAAAGGCGAGGTCATCGAACAAGGCACTCACGCCACCTTGCTCGCCCGCGGAGGCAAATACTCGGAGCTCTGCCGCAAGTCGTTTCTAACAGCAGAAGCGCGGTAGCGGCTGGGACTTGAAGTCCCAGTCCGTCGCGGGGACATGTTGTCCCCGTTCTTCTCAGCCACCGAGCATGGTCCTGATATCCACACTGTTTTCAAATTCACCGAAAATTCATTACCCTAAAGAGGAAAATGAACCGCAACCGGAGCGAAGCGGAGATGGACGAACTGGAAATATCAACAATGAGTCAAATTAACGCAGATGGACATTGATGTTAAGAGGCTTGAGGGCAATTGGACGTCAACCCTTTGGGTGAGCGACCCGATCAACACAACTCTTTGATCATCTGCGTGAATCTGAGTCCATCTGCGGTTCTATTTTTCTTTCTAGGTTTACAGGAGACGTTTGTCTTTGTGTAAGAAGCCGGCAGTTCGGAATCTTCATGCGACGCGAGAACAAGAGCCGACGGATTTTACGATCCTTGACAGGAACCATGATGCTCCTCGCTGGATGTGTCGGCACGCTCCTTTATTGCATGGCGGCAACGTCACCGACCAGATTTGGCGGGCCGATGAATTGGTCGCCGATAGGCAGTGGTTGGTATTATGGTCTTTGCATCGTGCTTTTCGTCATGACGGTCCTTTTGCCGATGTTGTGGCTCTGCCGTGATTCGGTTGTTGCGGGAGTGATTTGTATCACAAGTGGGGTGTTGCTCTTCGCCATCATGATGGTTCGGTTTGAAAATCTGAACCAAGACTCGTTTCATGACTATGAATACGGACCTGCGGAACCCGCCGAATATTGGTCCTGTGCAATGCCCGCCACCTTGCTCTTGGCGGCAGGCGTTTTCAGGATTTCAAACACAAACAAGAAGGTATACCACTCGGCGGGTGAATATTAAAAAAGTCACAGTGGCTGGGACTTGCAGTCCCATTCCGTCGCGGGGACAACCTGTCCCCGTTCCTCCCATCACCTCACCCGCTCCAGCAGCCATGGCAGAAGCGCGTCGATTTTGATGCGCTCCTGTTCCATCGAATCGCGGTGGCGGATGGTGACGGTGCCTTTGAGTTCCTCGCCGTTCTCGCCGAGGCTGTCGAAGTCCACAGTCACGCAGTATGGCGTGCCGACTTCGTCCTGGCGGCGGTAGCGGCGGCCGAGCGCGCCACCGTCGTCGTAGAAAGCGGTCATCCATTTCTGCAGCGACTTCTGGATGTCCCGGGCGATGCGGACCTGCTCCTCGTTCTTCTTCAGCATCGGGAAAATGCCGACCTTGATCGGCGCCATGGTGGGCTTGAAGCGCAGCACGGTGCGGATGTCCTCCTTGCCCTTCTCATCGGTTAGAATTTCCTCGTCGAAGGCCTCGCAGATCAGCGCGAGCACGGTGCGGTCGCAACCGGCGGACGGCTCGACGACATGCGGGAGGAACCGCTGTTTCGTTTCCTCGTCGAAGTATTCGAGCGGTTTGCCCGCGCCCTTCTGATGGACGCCGAGGTCGTAGTCGGTCCGATAGGCGACGCCTTCGAGCTCCTGGATGCCGAAGGGAAACTCGTATTCGATGTCGTAGGTCTTCTTCGAATAGAACGCGCGGTCGCCATCCGGCACGTCGAGGATGTGGAGCTTTTCGCGTGGGATGCCGATCTCCTCGTAGAACGAGAGACGCGCCTCCAACCACTCGTCGGTGAGCCGCATGCCGTCGTCCGGGTGGCAGAAGTATTCGATCTCCATCTGCTCGAACTCGCGCGAGCGGAAGGTGAAGTTGCGCGGGTTGATCTCGTTGCGGAACGACTTGCCGCACTGGGCGATGCCGAAGGGAAGCTTGATGCGGTTCGAATCGAGGATGTTCTTGTATTGGCAGAAGATCGACTGCGCGGTCTCCGGGCGGAGATAGGCGATCTGCTCGCCGGTGGCGCCGAAGTTCGTCTGGAGCATCAGGTTGAACTGGCGCGGTTCTGTTAGCTCGCATTTCGGCGAGTTGCCGGGGCACACGCTCGGCTTCTCCTTGCACTGCGAGGTTTCCAGATTGTCCGCGCGGAAGCGGCCCTTGCAGGTCTTGCAATCGACCATCGGATCGGAGAATCCACCGATGTGACCGGACGACTGCAGCACCTGTTCCATGGTCAGGATCGCGCCGTCCATGCCGAGCACATCGTCGCGTTCCTGCACGGTCTTGCGCCACCAGAAGTCCTTGAGGTTGCGCTTGAGTTCGGCACCGAGCGGGCCGTAATCCCAGCAGCCGTTGAGTCCGCCGTAGAGTTCGCCAGCTTGGAAAATGAAGCCCCGGCGTTTGCAGAGAGAAACGATTTTCTCCATTCGGGCGGGATCGGTGACGTCTTTGTTGGCCATGGGAATGCGTGTTGGGGGGCTGATGGAAGCAGGCGGCACGGCGCGGGGCAAGACGGGATTCATGCCACTCAATCCATCGCCGTCTTGTGTCCCTTGGACTCACCAGATGCGAGCCACGTCGTAGGCATCCAATGCCGGATCGCAGCTCAGCAGTTTGCGTTTTTCGCAGCGGGCCTGTGCGACGAGCAGGCGGTCGAATGGATCCCGATGATGCCATGGCAGCTTGGAAACCGCCGCGCAGTGGACGGGCAGCAAATCCAGGCGGCGGATGCCGTTGCGGGTCATTTCCTCGGGGATCAGCCGTTCCCAACCCTGCCGCAGCATGAAGTCCGGTCGGTTCAGGCTGAGCTTGATGCCGATCTCCCATAGCGAGGCAACGCTCCATGCGATGTCGGCCGTATCAGAGATCATGCGCCGCGCATTCCCGGTGAGTCGCGCGTCGTCCGCTACCATCCAGAGGATCGTGTGGGTGTCTAACAGCAATTTCATACGCGGTAATTCACCGGATCCTCCGCCACCTTCATCGTCGCCGGCGGGGCATAGGCGTCGAAATCCTCGAGCGGTTCGTCAAACGACGGCCCCATCGCGACGACCATTGGCTTCAATCCACCGAAGCGCCGAGCGCTTTGTTTTTCACGGATTACTTCCAGCCGGACCATCGGCTCGTTGCGGTTGGCGATGATGATCTCCTCGCCATCCAAAGCCTGCTGAATCAGCCGTGACAGATGCGTTTTGGCTTCATGAATCGACACGGTTTTCATGAGTGGAAACCTAGTCAAGTGACTTAGTCATGTCAATCTCGGCGTTGTGGACTGTGGGTATCGTACGGGCTCAATCCATTGTCACCGCCTGCGAGCTCATGCGGTCCATGCCTTGCCAGCCGCCGGTGGAGTCGAGTTCCTGTTTGCCTTCCTTGCCGCGCACGCCCAGCCAGCGGTGGCTTTGCCATTTGGCGAACCAGCGGGTGATCTCCTCTTCGGTGGGCGCGGGCTCCGGTAGTGAATCGAAAAGCTCGGCCAGGAGAATGCCTTTTTTGAGCCGGACCAGTAGCGGTACTTCCGCCGCCTCGATGCGTTCGTGATGGCTCCGGCCGGAAGGCCCGCGCCAGACTGCCACGTGGGTTTCCTGTGGCTCCACGGCCTCGGCGGCTGAGAAATCCGGCCATTCCCAGCAGAGATCGGCGGGGACCGGCAGGTGGAGAAGTTTGACATGTTCCTGAAGTTCGATGATTGAGGATTCGAGATCCTCCGGCTCGGGCAGCGCACCCTGCGCGGATTCGAAACATTCCATGAACGCATACTCGATGCCCGCCACGGCGCCAAACCACCGCCTTTGTGTTTCTGTTAGTAGCGATGATGTTCCGATGAATCCAGGAAACGCCTCGCCGAGGTGGCGCAGGGTGAAACTGTGCGACGGACGTTCAAGCAGATATGCCTCGACCAGATCCCAGAAGACGGCGTCGCCCGCCATTTTTCGCAGGACTGGGAAATCCTCGGCCAGCGAGTCCAGGATGCGGAACCAGTACTGCCGGTGATAGAGTTCCAGCCGCTCCGCGGATGTGAGCGATGGTCCGGGTTTGATGATCTCGTCCGCGATGCGGAAAAACTCGGGCGAATGCCCTTCCTCCGTGGCCGACAGCTCGGTGGAGTTCCTGCTGGAGCCACGCAGGGGAAGCAGCAGCGCCTTGAAAAACTCGCGCTGAAGTTGGTCAAGATCCGGCATCGTTCCCTCCTTTTCCCTGGATCAGCCACTCGCGCCAGTTCTCGGATTTTTTCGCCTCGGTCCATACCTCCTCGAATGAGGGGATGCTCGCGTCCCATTCCAGCAGGGTGGCCGTCGGCCCGCAGCGCTCGATGGCGCGGGCGTAGAGCTTCCATACCGGGTCGGTGACCGGGTGGTCATGGGTGTCGATGATGAATCGTTGGTAGCGCGAGTGCCCGGCGATGTGGATCTGCGCCACGCGGTCGGCCGGGACGAAATTGACATAGTCCAGCGGATCGAAGCCGTGGTTCACTGAGGATACGTAGATGTTGTTCACGTCGAGCAGGATGCCGACGTCCGCGGACTCGGTGACTTCTGATAGAAACTCCCACTCGGTCATCTCGTCGTCGTTGAACTCGGCATAGCTGCTGACGTTTTCCATCGCCAGCGGCACTTCGAGGAAATCCTGGGCGATGCGGAGGTTCTCCGCGGTTTTTCTAACAGCCTCGAAGGTGTAGGGCAGGGGCAGCAGGTCGTGGCTCATGCTGCCGTCCACGCTTCCCCAGCAGAGATGGTCGGAGATCCAAGGGGTGTTCGTGCGTTTCACCAGTTCCTTGAGGCGGCGGAGGTGGTCCATGTCCAGGCCCTTCGCGCCGCCGGGGTAGAGGCCCACGCCGTGCTGCACCACCTGGTATTGTTCGAGGATGGTGTCCAGCACGGCGAGCGGCCGGCCGCCTCGGACCATGAAGTTTTCCGAAATGATCTCGAACCAGTCCACCGCGGGTTTCTCGACGAGGATGTGGTCGTAGTGCGGCACGCGCAGGCCGATGCCCGTGCCGAGTGTTTTGCCTCCGGTGAATCTCGGGTGCGCCATGGTTCAATCAGTCTGGACCGGGGGACTTTCCTTCGTCACCCGCGATCTCTGTTAGTTTTCCGCGGACGGTTTCAAGGAAGGCGGGGGCGGGCTTGGCCGGTTCCTGGCTGGCGAAGGTGCTTTTCACAAGTGCGGAAAGCGCGTTCATCTGCTTCTGGAAGTCACGGCACATGGAACATGCGAGGTAGTGGAGTCTCAGGCGCAGTTTCTCGCCGAAGTCGAGTGGCCGGTCCATCGACTGCAGGGTGAGGTCCGAGTAATGGTTGCACGACATGTGCAGGAGTTTGAGCACGGGAGCCAGCACGACGTGGCTCCTGCGGTAGGACGCTGGCGGTGGCGGCAGGGAAGGTTTCATCGGTTCAGGGATTCCTGCAGGCAGAGCCGCAGCATCTGGCGGGCGCGGGTGAGCAGCACCGCGGCGCTGCCTGCCGTGACACCCGCGACTTTCGCGGCGTCCGCCACCGGGAGCTCGTCCACCTCGCGGGCGGTGAAGAGGATGTGCAGGCGGTCGGGGAGTTTCTCCATGCAGAGGGTGATCCACTTGCGCAGGTCCGAGTTCTGCGCGGCTTTGGCGGGGGACTGCATCAGCTCATGCATGCCGTGGTTGGGATCGATGGCCCAGTCGCCGCTATCGCTGAAAAGATCCTTTGTGGAACCGTTGCGTTCCGCCCTTGCATCGAGCGATTCCACTGGCCTGCGCGAAGCCGAGCGGTGGTGGTCCATCATCTTGTGGCGCAGGATGCCGGTGAGCCATGATGTTAGAGCGGCTCCGCCCTGATAGTTTTCACGTGATTTCCATGCGGCGATCAGGCTGTCCTGCACGAGATCCTCCGCGAGATGGTGGTTTCTCAGCCGCGCGTAGGCATAACCGTAAAGTGCCAGCGCGTGTTCCATGAGATCATCAATGAGAATTTCGTCAGGTGAATTCACGACGGCACGGTATGGAGGGGGCAAACCTTGTCAAACAGCGGCTTGAGCAGATGGTCGAGCGAGATTTTCCCCGCGCCGAACGCGAGCGTCACCAGGGCGGCCATCAGGAAAGGGAAGGGGGCCTGGTCGGTGAAATCCGAAAGTGACTTGAACGCATCTTCCCGGTGCGCCGTCAGGTAGGCGACCACCATGGTGAAGGCGAGTGGGATGGAAATGAGGCGCGTGCCGAGACCCGCCAGCAGCAGGAGACCGCCGCACATCTCGGTGGAACCAGCGAGCATGGCCTGGAACTTGGGAGCAGGCAGATTCAGCGATGCGAAAAAGTTTGTGGTTTTTTCAAGGTGAAGAAGCTTGCCCTTGCCTGTCAGGAAAAAACCCCAGCCCATGGTGATTCGGATCATCAGCAAGACCGCGGATTGCAAACAAGGTGTTAGTGTTCCGACAATGGCGAACGGTTTCCTGAATTTCATGGTGCAAAGGTGTGCGGGGGAATGTTCCGCCACGGCCGGATGACCGTGGCGGAACATGTGGTGGTTAGAGGATGGTGCCTTCTTTCTTCGCGTCCTTCTTCTCACCCTTGCAACCGTCTTTGCCCTTGCATGCATCCTTGTCCGCAGGAGCCACGTAGGCCAAGGTGCCGTCCTTTTTAGCGTCCTTCTTCTCACCTTTGCAGCCATCCTTGCCCTTGCAGGCATCCTTGCCCTTGCAGGCATCCTTGTCCGCAGGAGCAACGTAGGCGAAGGTGCCGTCCTTTTTCTCATCCTTCTTCTCGCCCTTGCAGCCGTCCTTGCCCTTGCAGCCTTCCTTTTCGGCGGGTGCGATGGTTCCGGCGGTGGCGGCTTGGGTGGCGATGGAACCGGCGCTGAGGAGTCCGAGAACGGCGGCGGTGATTAATTTGCTGTTTTTCATGTCGGTATTGGTTTGGTTGTTTGTTTGGTTTTGCGCCCGCGAATGATGGGCGACAAAGGTAAGTCGTAGCGGATCGACGAATGGTTAACAGGAATTTTGAATGATTTTTCCGGCACACGGTTTCCGTGGTTGCCCACGTGATCACGTGACTGTGCAACGGCCGGAAAAGAGCTAGGGTTCTCTTGTCGCTGGCAGCGTCCTCCTCCCCCCGGGAAAAGCCTGAGGCAAACTCCCAAAAACAAATCCTCCCCGGACATGAACCGCCGGTGGAACCCGAAGCCTCTGCCCCCCATGTGCTCCGGATTCCGCCGGTTTCTTGTTTTCAACGAGCAAGGGTCCATGGATTTCAAAACGTGCGGACGGAGGACAGGCCGCCGTCCGGGCGGAGGATCTGGCCCGTCATGAACCGGGCGGCGTCTGATAGAAGAAAGGCGGTGAGTTTCGCGGTGTCCTCGGGATCGCCGGTCTGTTGGAGCGGGTGGCGTTTGGCGGCGGCTTCGCGTTTCGCGTCGGAGTTGAGGAGATTGCCGGCCAGTGGCGTGTCGGTGAGAGAAGGTGCGATCACGTTCACGCGGATCTTCGGCGCGAGTTCTGCGGCAAGCGACAAGGCGAGCCCCTCGACCGCGCCTTTCGCGGCGGCGATGGAAGCATGGAACGGCATGCCTTGAGCCACCGCGACGCTGGAAAACAACACGATGGAGGCGCAGGGTGCGGCTTTCAGCGATGGCAGCGCCGCCTGGATGGCCGCGGTTGCGCCGAGGCAGTTGATGTGGAAGTCATTCAGGAAATCCTCCGCCGTGAGTCGGTGGAAGGGTTTCAACGTGATGCTGCCGGGAAAATAAACGAGCCCGTCCAGAACCGGTGGCAGCTCCAGAGGTCCGGGAGCCAGCGCGTCGAATGCCTGCACCACAATGCCGAGATCCGATAGCGGGCCGGGGGTGCGCCCCGCTGCGAGGATCGAAAAACCCTCAGCTAACAACAAGCGCGCCGTGGCCAGGCCGATGCCTGAATTTCCACCAATTAGAAGGACTGTGCGGGGCATGGCGGAACTTGGAGGGGAGGGGTTCCCCGTCAAGTAGCGGCGGCATGTTTTTCAAAGGAAGCGGTTTGGAGGAAATCCACGATTTTCCTTCTAAGGAAATGGCCGCTCGTGTGTCATTCCCGATGTCATGAAAATCCTGGCCTACCTGTGTTTCGCTGTTTTTCTCCCCCTCAATCTGATGGCGCAGGACGCGGTCGGCTCGCGCAAGGAGCGTGACAAGCTCCACAAGCGCGGTCTGTGGCGGGATGCGTTGAAGCATTATTCGGAAAAACTGCTGCCCGTCTCGGATGCGGAATCCGGTGAGGATCTGAGCGAAGCCATTGAGGCCGTAAGGGGACTCGATGCATGGGGCGAGTTCGACGTTCTGGTGGAGAAGGCGGTTTCCTCGCATCCGGAAAACGCCGCGCTGCTCGAATCCGCCGCGGTGGCATACGTCCGGGTCCCCCATGGAGGAAGATTGATCGCCGGAGAATTCAAACGCGACGGCGCATTCCGTTATGGCAGACGGGGAATGATGCCGTCCGAAGATCCCGAGGCGTCCTCCGGCGCTGCCGTGGAAACGACTTACCGCGATCACATCCGGTCGCTGCAGTTGTTCCGTCAGGCGCTCGCCATGGCAAAAGACGACGACGCGCGTCACCACATCTGGGGAAATCTGGCGGGAAACCTTCACAACGGCGAGTCATGGAAACTCCAGACTCTAACACCCATCGACGCTCTGCCGGAATGGGGTGAGCCCGGACCCGAAGGCGGCACCGAAGGTGCGCCATGGGCGAAGGACGGGCCGGTGCTTTACGAAGTGCCCGCATCATGGGAGACCGCGAAAAACGATAGTGAACGCTGGCGTTTCGCGCTGGCGGAGGAAGCCCGGCTCAAGCCTGCCGCCGCATACGAAGTCACGCTGCAACTCGCGCGTTTCTCGCAATCCCAGTTCGGCACGGAAACGCTTTCATCCTACGGTTGGTGGCGGCAGCAGGACCCGGAAAGCGCCAAAGGCATTCTTGAAATGGACACGCTCACCGAGGATGAATGCCTCGCCAAGACCTCCGATGGCGTCCGCCGTTTCAAACTCCCCGCAGCCCAGCATTTCATCGCGCTTTATCGCTCAATCCTTGATCAAAGCAGCCAGGCTGGTGACGCGCTCGCCCAGGTCTTCCTCAACCGCCGCCAATACGACACGGCCCGCGAGGTGTTGGAAAAAACCATCGCCAAACACGGCGCGGGTTATGAGGACCACCGCAAGAAACTCCTCAAGCAGATCACCGGCAACTGGGGGCGTTTCGAATCCGCGGAAACCGTTCCTGCCGGTGTGAAACCGAAGCTGCTGCTGGTGTTCCGCAACGCCTCGAAGATCACTCTAACAGCCGCGCCGGTGGACATGGAGGCGGTGATCAAGGAAACGCTGGATTACCTGCGAAGTAATCCCTCCAATCTCAACGAGGAGCGTGTGAATCCGTCGGAGATCGCCAGCCAGTTGATCACCGGCAAGAAGGCCAAGTTCATCGGTGCCGTCGCCGCGACATGGGAAGCGCCACTCACACCCGGTGACAAACACCGCGACACCCGCACCGAGATCGAAGTGCCGCTCGACAAGGCCGGAGCCTGGTGGGTCACCGGAAAAATCGGCGATGGCAATGAGTTTCACACGCTCGTCTGGATCGTCGATTCCGTGCTCGTCCAGCGCGACACCGCCGGCAGGATCCAGTGGTGGGTCGCCGATGCCGATGGCGGTGCGCCGGTCGCGGAATCCGAGATCCAGTTTTTCGGTTACCAGGCGATCTATCATGAACGCAAGCTGCCGCTCGGCCGCCGCATGGATGTGAAGGTGAAGGAGTTCAACCGCACCACCGATGCCGATGGCAAAACCCTGCTCAAACCCGGCGATTGGAATGAAAACTACCAATGGCTCGCCATCGCGCGCAAGAAGGGCCGCAGTCCGGCATTCTTCGGATTCCAGCCATACTACGTGCAGGAAGCGGATTGGGAAAACGGCAACCGTGACCTGTCATACGGCATCAGCGACCGGCCGCTCTACAAGCCGGGCGACAAGGTGCATCTCAAGTTTTTCATGCGCAATCTCGGCTACTTCAAGCCCGATGACTCCCGCTGGGCGAACAAGACCGGCACGCTCGTCCTCAACAACGGCCGCGGCGAGGAGGCGATGAAAATCGAGAACCTCAGGACCGACGCGCTTGGCTCCGTCGAATCCGAAGTCGTCATCCCGAAGGACGCGCCGCTCGGGCAGTGGAGCGCCGTCTATCAGATTCCCGACCAGATCACCGCTTCCGTGGCCATCCAGGTCGAGGAATACCGCAAGCCGGAATACGAGGTGAAGGTGGTGGCTCCCGAAGAAACGGTGAGACTCGGCGACAAGTTCACCGCCACGGTGAAGGCCAGCTACTTCCACGGCGCGCCTGTTAGAAACGCGAACGTCGAGATCATCGTCAAGCGCTCGTCGCTCGGTGAGCGCTGGTTCCCGGTGTGGCGCTGGGACTGGCTCTATGGCTCAGGCGCATGGTGGAACGGCGCGGAAGCCTCGTGGCATCCCACATGGAAGAGTTGGGGCTGCATCCCGCCGAATCCGCCGTGGTGGCAGGGCAACCGCTGGACGCCGGACGAACTGGTTCTCAAACAAAACGTCCCGATCAGTGCGGACGGCACCGCCAAGGTGGAGATCGACACCTCCACCGCCAAGGCCGTCCAGGGCGACATGGATGCGCGTTATTCCATCGAGGCCCGGGTGGTGGACGCCTCGCGTCGCGAGGAACGTGGCACGGGCTCGGTCATCGCCGCGCGCAAACCCTTTGAAGTGGTGGTCTGGACGGACCGGGGTTATGCCAAAGCCGGTGATGCCGTAGAGGCCACGGTTTCCTCCGCCACGCTGGCGGGCAAACCGGTCGTCGGTGCGAAAGGCACGCTCAAACTCTATCAGCTCGTGATGGGTGCGAACGGCCGCGTCGATGAAAAGGAAATCCAGTCATGGCCCGCTGAAACCGATGCCGAAGGCCAGTTGAAACAACAACTCGCCGCACCCGCCACCGGCCAATACCGGCTTGCCGCCAGCCTTTCGTTCAAGGGCGGCGAGGCTGCGGAAGGAGCCACCATCCTCAACATCCACGGTCCCGGCCGCGATGATCCCAAAGCATGGAAGTTCGGCCCGCTCGAACTGGTTTCGGACAAGACCGATTACAAGCCCGGCGAGTCGGTGAAACTCCGCGTCAACAGCGACCGTGAGAACGCCAATGTCTGGCTCTTCCTCCACATTGCTGGCGGAGCGGGCCGCGAGGCGAAGCGCATCCAGCTCGATGGCAAAAGCATGGAAGTCGCGGTGCCGCTCGATCTCAAGGACATGCCTAACATGTTCATCGAAGGCATCACCGTGCACGGCGCGAAGGTGCACACGGCGGTCAGGCAGATCCTTCTGCCT
>CANBTO010000054.1 GCA_947372405.1 Verrucomicrobiaceae bacterium | reverse complement strand
ACCGCGATCGACATCCTGTCTCTCGGCCGCCCTCGCTCGTGGCGGCCCGCGAAGCTATTCCCCCGCACCTCCTCCAGTCAACCCATTTCGATCAAAAATTTGAAGTTTTTTCCCACATGCCCCCAAACACCGTGTGCCAACGGCTGGTTACACCAATCACAGGCCCGGCGCCCTCCCCCGATTCTTCCTTGGTTCTACTACCTCTATCGTAGTTTGTCGCGCAAACCGGATTGCAAGTTGTCGCATCAAGCATCAGTCAACAACCGGAGCGACCGATCGCCTGGGAAGGTGGATCGTGACAGTGAACCCACCGTTTTCAGGCAGCGATGCAACGGTTTCGCCGCCACAGGCTTCAATGGCGGTCCGGACAATGGCCAGGCCAAGACCGCTTCCTCCGGTATCCCGGCTACGTGAACGGTCAATCCTGTAGAACGGTTCGAAAATGCGGGGCAGCTCATCCGGCGGCACTCCGGGACCGTTGTCGGAAACACTGATGGAAACCCGCTCGTTGGTCTCCACCGCATGAATCTCGACCTTGGCGCGCGGCCCCGCGTGGACGGACGCATTGCGAATGAGGTTGCCGACCGCTCTTCCAAGCATGGCTGGATCGGTATCGATTGTTAGATCTGAAGGAATGGATAGAACGGCCTCCACGTCCGCCGCTTCGCGGGCCAGGATTTGCCGCATCAGGGGCTCCAGCGCTACCGGGCGCGGCGAGGGCGCGCGGTTACCGGCCCGCGAGAACGCGAGAATTTCGTTCACAAGGGCGGCGAGTTCCGCGACGTCGGTTTCGATGGAGGAAAGCGCGTCGGAATCAACCCCAGTCAGCTTCATTTCAAGAATGCCGAGCCCAGTCCGGATGCGGGCGAGCGGCGCGCACAACTCATGTGCGGCATCGCCGAGAAATCTTTTCTGGCCGGAAACGAGGTGATCTAGCCTTGCGGCCATTGATTCGATGGTGCGGCCTAGATTGCCGAGTTCATCATTCCCGTGCGCAGGCAGCGAGACATGGAAACGGCCGGCCGAGATCAGGTCCGCAGCCGTCGTCAGTCGTCGGAGATAGCGCGTGATTCCCCATACAAAGGGAGTCCAAAAGGCAAGGCTAAGCAGGAGCACTGCGATTCCACCCCACAGCCAAGGCTTGAAGTTGAAGAACATGCCCGAGCCATCGAGGCGCTCCGCCCGCAAAAGAAGCATCACCGGCCGCCGGGGCATTTCTCGAACAGATGGCAGATGGAGCAGGACACCGGCCCAGTAGCCGTCGCCGTTGTTTGCCCGCATCAGGAACGCAGGGCGGCTTTTCGGCAAAAGTGCCGGGGTTTTAACGGCAACCCCGTCAAGCCGGCCCTTTAGTCCGGGCCTGAATTCCTGCGGAGGACCCGGATCGTCCTCGAAATCCGGCGGCGGGCGGTCATCTGGCGGGTCGAAACGTTGTCTCGGAGGGCGGCCAGGACCACCACCCGGCGGTCCTGTATCAACATGCTGGGGCGGCAGGGACGAACGCGCTCGCTCCACGACGTTCGGTGGAACGGGACTGGGAAATTCATCGGGATATGTGGGATCAAAAACCGCAGCGGAGAGGTTCTTCGCTTGCGCCAACGACTTGATCGCATCGTTCCAGCTCCGTGGAGGCAGATCAATGATGCGGGCCGCCACGTTGTCACCAAAATCAGCAAGTCTTTCGCCCGCGGCACCACTGATTAGCGAATCCAAGCCAAGCCCCAGCTGCCAGCGCACGAACAGGAAAAACGACACGCCGAGAATGACCAAGTGGAGGACCAGCCAGCCTAACACCTTTGCGAGTAGCGGAAACCGTGCGGGGCGTTTCATCTTGCTCCGGGTTCAGGGAGTTCCGGCTCAACGAGCGAGTAGCCGATGCCGCGGATAGTGCGGATGAAACGAGGGTTCTTGGCGTCGTCACCCAGCTTCTTGCGGAGCGAAGAGACATGAACGTCGATCGAGCGGTCAAAGACATCGAACCTGCGTTCCGAAACTTCTTCGATCAGACGTTCGCGGCTTTTGACTCTGCCCTTGGACTTGAGCAGCGAAGCGAGGATGGCGAATTCCAGGGTTGTTAGGTCGAGCGTCGATCCATCGAGCACCGCGACGTGGGTCTCCTCGCAAAGACGAAGCGGCCCGGCGGCGTGTTCTTTGGGAGCGGTGGACTCGCGCTCCCGGATGTGCGTCCGGCGCGTCACGGCGCGCAGGCGTGCAAGCAGCTCGCGGGATGAAAAGGTTTTCGGTAGATAGTCGTCCGCTCCGATCTCAAGTCCCACGATGCGGTCCGCCTCCTCGCCAAGAGCGGTGAGCATCAACACGGGCACGTCGGATTTTTTCCGCAATTCCCGCAACACGGCGAAGCCATCCATCCCGGGCATCATCACGTCCAGGATCACCGCCTCATAGGGCGAAGCGAGCGCTTCAGCAAGACCGTCAGGTCCGCTGTGGCGGAGTTCCACATCATAGCCCATCGGAGTCAGATAGTCGCGGATCAAACCCGCCAGTTTGCGATCGTCATCCACGACGAGCAGCCGTGATTTGCCTTGTTTTTCCATCAACGAAGACCTCTTAGCAGGACGCGCGGCCCCAAGCACACAGGTTTTACACAAATTTAACACTTTTGTGGCTGGAAGCACATACGGGCTTCACATTCGCGATCTTCAATCATCGTCATGGTTACGGAAAAACCGCAGCCGCCTCAAACCAAATCAACCGAATCATGAAAACCTACCAAGTCCAATTGCTCATTGCCTCGCTGGCGGTGACCGGCCTGAACGCCCAAGGCACGAACCCTCCCGGTAATCCACCGCCACCACCACCGCCGCCGCCACTGCTTCTTCCTGTCCTCGACAAGAACAAGGACGGAGCGCTATCCGCCGACGAAATCGCCGCCGCATCCGAGTCCCTCTTGGGACTGGATAAGAACGGCGACGGCAAGCTCAGCCACAAGGAGCTCATGCCTCCTCCGCCCAAACCTCCCAAGGATAGCACCAAACCCCCGGGCCCGCCGCCACCTCCAGGCCCTCCCATCATCCTCAAGGCTCTCGACCTCGACAAGGATGGCGCGCTCTCCGCTGCTGAAATCGAAGATGCCCCTCTGTCCCTCAAAATCCTCGACAAGAATGGCGACGGCACGATTTCGAAAGCCGAACTCAAACCCGGCCCGCCCCCCGCCAACGATCCCACCTGAGCCATCAGGCGGCAAACCCAACCCGCTCCGGCATATATCCGCCGGGGCGGGTTCCTCATCCAGACCACCCCACACACTCAAGGACCGTGAAAATCACTCTCATTCCCATGATGCTCGCTTCTCTAGCAGGAGCAGCCATCGCCCAGCAACCCGACGAGCGCAGGCCTCCCCCCGGCCCACCGATGGGCCCTCCGTTGCTCGCGGTAATCGACACCAACCACGACGGAGTCATTTCCGCAGAGGAAATCCAGAACGCCGCCGGTGTCCTTGAAAAACTCGACAAAAATCACGACGGTCAGATCACCGAAGACGAACTCCGTCCGCCCGGGCCTCCGATGGGACCGCCACCAGGGCCGCCTGATGGAGACCGCCCTCCCGGCCCCCCTCCGGAAATGTTTCCCCATCCTCCACCGCCCGTGATCGACGCCCTTGACGTCGATCATGACGGTATAATATCTGCAGAAGAACTCAAAGGAGCACCGGAATCCCTCAAACACCTCGACATGGACGGGGACGGAGAACTCTCTCCCGAGGAACTCCGTCCGCAGGAACCGCCCCCACGTTCGTTCGAGGAGGGCACCGGCGGCAACAAGCGCCCACTGAGTCCGACCCGGCCGAAGAGAAGGCCATAACCGGAAACGTCGTCTGCTAGAAAACCCGGGGCCATTCAGGATCCCAACTTCCAACGAAATCGGCCCGACCCGGCCCGGGCCGAGAAACCGCACCCGATTCATGAAAAAATTCATCCTTTCGACACTCGTTCTCGCCACCCTGCCTCTGCGAGCGGATCCACAGCTCACTTCATGGTTCACCGCGAACTCCGGCAAATACGCCCGCATCTACAAGACTACCGCAGACCAAACCTCGCAAACAACCTCGACGACGTGGTCAAACGGCAGCGGCGTACAGTCCAACCCCGCATACTCCGGTGTTCACGAAATCAATTACTCAGCCAACTGGATTTACATCCGCACAACCGGCCTCGCCTCGCACGTAATGGGGCCGTGGTATTTGGACTCGGGCAAGACACAACTTTTCCCGAACTACCCGTCCAACACCTCGACAGTATACAGGATTCCGCGCAGTTCCACAATCGGAGCCCCACCGGCAGCAAAGGCACTCACAGGCAACGGCGCGATAGGTTTCTTTGTAAATGGCGTGGCCTTCTTCGACAACCGCGACGCCTTCTCATACAAAAACTCCAGCGCGACCGATGCCACACCTGTGAACCATCTCACAGGCGACGGCATCTGGAATCGCAATGCCTACGCAAACGAGCTCGTCACCTTCGACGCGGCCCTCGCACACCAGGCAGGCAACCAATATCACTACCACGTCAATCCGATCGCCCTGCGCTACCAACTCAATGATCACGTCACCTACAACGCGACTGCAAACACCTACGCCGAGGCGGCGACTACAGCCGCACACTCGCCGATTCTGGCGTGGGCGGCGGACGGCTATCCGGTCTATGGCCCCTATGGTTATTCCGACCCGACAAACGCATCGAGCAGCGTGCGCCGCATGGTGAGTGGATTCGTCGCTCGCAACGGATCCAACGGCACAACGAATCTAAGCACCACCGGCCGCACGACACTGCCCGCATGGGCAGCTTCCGCACAGGGCATCTCAGCAACGCTTGCCTCGGGACAATACGGACCAAACGTTAATGCGACCTACACCTTGGGCCACTACATCGAAGACTATGATTATCTCGGAAACCTGGGATACACGCAAACCACCGGATCAACCGTGCGTGACTTCGACCTCGACCAATACAACGGCCGCTTCTGCGTGACGCCGGAGTTTCCCGCAGGCACCTATGCGTATTTCTCTACGATTGATTCCAGCAACGCGCCCGCGTTCCCCTACAACATCGGACGCCAGTTCTACGGCAATGTGACCGGCAGCACGACAACCGCGGCTACAATGAACGCCGACACTCCGCTCACCCAGCAATTCATCGGCGGCGCAAACACGGCGATCACCATCAACACGCCAAGCGTGAGCGGCACCAGCGTCACGCTCACGTGGAGCGCCACCGAGGGCGGCACCTACTCGGTGGACGCCTCGCCTAACAGCAGCACATGGACGAGCAGGGCCACGGGCATCGTCTCGAGCGGCACCTCCGCAAATTCGACCTACACCGCTCTCGGGACTAGCGGCACGGAATACGGCCGCGTGAATCGAACCGCACTCGCGACCTACGACACCGCCGGCCAGACTGCCGCAACCGTCTCACAAACCAAAACCACAAGCTACACCCTTGGTGGCAGCAACGTCGCACCGACGCTCTCTACGATCAACACATTCACCGGCGCGTTCAAGAACACCGCCTTCACGATCAGCTACGCGACGCTGCTCGCCGCGTCCAATGCGGCGGATGCGAACGGCGACACCATCTCATTCCGCATCGAGGCGGTGAGCAGCGGCACGCTCACGAAAAACGGAAGCGCGGTCACTGCGGGCAGCACTCTCATCAGCAGCGGCGACAGTGTCGTGTGGACGCCTGCAACAAACGCCTCGGGCACGCTCGCGGCGTTCACGGTGAAAGCCTACGATGGTTCGCTCGCATCGAACACGGCGGTGCAGGTCAACGTGAGCGTCGCTTCAAACACCGCGCCGACCTTGACAACGATCAATTCAATCAGCGGAGCAACCGAAGACACCGCTTTCACCATCAGCTACGCGACTCTTCTCAGTGCATCGAACGCGGCAGACGCGGACGGCGATGCGATCTCATTCCAAATCCAGGCCGTGAGCAGCGGCACACTCACAAAGAACAGCGTGGCCGTCACCGCAGGCAGCACGTTGATCAGCAGCGGCGACAGCGTGGTGTGGACCCCGGCGGCGAATGCGAATGGCACACTCACCGCCTTCACAGTGAAAGCCTACGACGGCCAGGCCGCGTCGAGTACGGCGGTCCAGGTGAACGTCACGACCACTGCGGTGAACGACGCACCGACGCTCACCTCGCTCAGCACGTTGACGGGTGCAGTCAAGAACACGGCGTTTACCATCAGCTACGCGACACTGCTTGCCGCATCAAACGCCGCCGACGTGGATGGAGGCACAATCCAGTTCCGCATTGAGGCAGTGAACATGGGCACGCTTACGAAGAACAACGTGGCCGTCACCGCAGGCAGCACGACCATCACCACCGGCGACTCGCTCGTTTGGACGCCCGCGACCGATTACACCGGCACTGCCGCCGCCTTCAGCGTGAAAGCCTACGACGGCACGCTTGCCTCGTCCACGGCGGTCACGGTGAACATCACCGTCTCCACCAGTGATCCGCAGCTATCATCCTGGTATGTTGCGCAGACCGGCAGATACGCTCGCATTTATGAAACCGACGCGGCCTTGAACTCCGGCACCACTTCGTCCACTTGGACACGCACGACAGGGCAGTTCACGCTCGCTCAGACTTCGCCGGCATATGCGGGTCCGCAGCAAATCGATTACAGCACGAGCTGGATCTATATCCGCACGCCATCTCTCGCGACCTACACGATGGGCCCGTGGTACAACGACGCCAACCGCACGACGCTCTTCCAGAACGTTCCAAAGAACCAAGGCCTCATCCTGCGCATTCCGCGTTCGGGCACCCTCGGCGCGATCCCCTCGACGAAGACCCAGATGCTGGGACTCATGATCGGCGGCGTCCTCCAGCCTGCGGCCGGCTACCTCGTGGACGGCGTGTGCATCTTCGACCCGAGCGATGGATTCAGCTATGCGAGCGGGACCGAATCCTCACCCGGCACCGGTGTGTGGCACCGGGATGCTTACGTGAACGAAAGCGCCACCTTCGACAAGTCGCTCGCCCACCAGCAGAACACCGGGGTTTATCACAACCACGTGAATCCGCTCGCTCTGCGCTACCAACTCGGTGATGCGGTGAGTTATAATAACGTGACGAAGACATACACCGAGTCCCTCGCGCCCGCACAGCACTCGCCAGTCATCGGCTGGATGATCGACGGCCTGCCGATCTACGGCCCCTATGGCTACAGCAGCCCGCTTGATTCTGCGAGCGGCGTCCGGCGCATGATCGGCGGCTTTGTGAAACGCGATGGCGCGACGACCGGAGTGGACAATATCAGCACCACCGGCAGCACGCGCACGCTGCCGCAGTGGGCGACCCGCAACGGAGCAACGAACACGAACGGCCCGAGCGTGAGCAGCACATATCCATTCGGTCGCTACCTCGAAGACTGGTCCTACCTCGGTGATTTGCAGAAAAGCGCGGGTGTCAGCTATCAACTCGGCATCGATTTCGACCTGAACGAATACAACGTGCGCTACTGCGTGACGCCGGAGTTTCCGAATGGCACCTGGGCCTATTTCCTGAATATCAAGAGCGCCGGCGCGCCACAGTTCCCATACATCTGCAACCGCTGGTTCTACGGCTCGCCCACCGGCGGCACCGTAACCAGCGTGGCAGAGACGGTGACGAACCAGTTCATGGGTGGAGCGAACCGTCCGTTAGGCGTCACAAACGCGAACGCAAGCGGCACGACCGTCACGCTCACTTGGAATGCCGTCGAGGGCGGCACCTACTCAGTGGACGCCTCTCAAAACCAATCCACGTGGACCAGCAAGGCCACCGGCATCGCGGTCTCGAACGCGAACTCGGCGTCCAGTAGCTACACCGCGCTTGGCACCAGCGGCACCGAATACGGCCGCGTCAACCGCACCGCGCTTGCGAGCTATGATTCGACAGGTACAACGGCCGCAACGGTTTCTCAAACCGCAACGTCAAGCTACGTCGTCGTCCCGCAGGCACTCGCGGTCACGCCGTCGTCCGGCCTGGCTTCGAGCGGACCCGCCGGTGGATCATTCTCACCCGCGAGCGCGAGTTACACACTCACCAACACCGGCACAGGCACCTTGGCATGGAGCGCTTCAAAAACCGCAGCGTGGTTCGATCTCTCCGCCACCAGCGGCACGCTTTCCGCAGGCGCGAGCACCACGGTGAACGCGACGATCAACTCCTTCGCGAACAATCTAACTGCAGGAAATTTCAGCGACACGATCACCTTCACGAACAACACCAACGGCACCGGAAACACCACGCGCGGTGTCAGCTTAGCCGTTCTCTCGACCAACGCGAACCTCTCCGCACTCGCACTCAGCAGCGGCACGTTGTCGCCCGTGTTTTCAAGCAGTGTTACGGCCTACACCGCAACCGTCGCCAACAGCATCAGCTCGCTCACCGTCACGCCCACAACGCAAGACAGCAGCGCCACCGTGACGGTGAACGGCAATGCGGTGACCTCCGGCAGCACGAGCGGCGCGATCACGCTTACGGTCGGCGACAACGCGATCAGCACGGTCGTCGCTCCACAGAACGGGACTCCGACGAAAACCTATACCATCACGGTCACACGCCAAAGCTCCATGCAGACCTGGCGGCAGACCTGGTATGGCACAGGCGTCAACAGCGGCAACGCAGCCGACCTCGCCGATCCCTACCACAC
This sequence comes from Verrucomicrobiaceae bacterium, assembly GCA_947372405.1. The sequence goes on along the minus strand of CANBTO010000054.1, from coordinate 6,496 downwards.
CGGCTACTCGAACCTCGCGGTGTTCGCGTTTTTCGGTCCCGGACAGGACCCTGCTTCCGCAGGCAGCCTACAACTCCCACAACCCACTCTCAGCGGCGGGAACTTCACCTACAGTTTCATACAGCCCAGCGGAGTCACCGGCATCACCTACGGCGCACAATGGAGCACCAGCATGTCCGGCAACGATTGGCACGACATCCCTGAAACCGGCAGCGGATCGCAGCACGTCTTCAGCATCCCGATCGGCAACAACACGCGGACCTTCATGCGACTTCAAGTGACAGGGCAATAGCACGGGGCGGCGATTGGAATTTGATGACAATCCCATCGTTCCAGTGCAAGGTGCGAACCGATGAAACGAGCCACTCCATTCGCTGCGATGTTTCTCGTGATCGCCGCCACTCTCGCCTCGGATTACGCCGGCGGCGCAGCGCTTGAAATCGCCGTGCGCCACACGTTTGGCGGCGATCCCTTGTTGCTCGACTCCCTGCGCTATGAAAACGCCGCGCATGAAACGGTTTCGTTTTCACGAGTCAGTTGGCTCGCCAGCGGATTCGGTATGGAACGGGAGGACGGCTCATGGATCGAGCTGACGGATCAGTTCGCGTGGATGGATGCCGCGAAAGGCCACACGAGCGTGCGTTTCGAAAGCCTGCCCGAGGGGAAATACCGTGCGCTGCGTTTCCACATCGGCCCCGATGCGAAGTGGAACGCTGCCGATCCTGCGAAACTTGCCGCCGATCATCCGCTGAATGCGAACCTCAACGGCCTGCACTGGAGCTGGCAGGGCGGCTACATCTTCCTCGCCATCGAGGGCATGTGGAGAACAGGCACCGCACAGCCACAAGGCTTCGCGCACCACTTCGCACGCGATCCAAACCGCACGCGCATCAACCTCGCCGCACCCATTGATCTCACACACGACGCCTCGGTGATGCTCGACTTCGATCTCGGCTCACTGCTCAACGCACCGCAACCTCTCTCGTTTGCAAAGGACGGCACTGCCACGCACTCGCGCGATGGCGATCCGATCGCAGCCGCGCTCGCCGCGAATTTGCGCGGCGCATTCCGTGTCACGCACGTGCTCTCAGCAGCGCCAGCCATCAGCAGGCCGTCACCGGTGAGGCCTCTCTATCTGCCGGAAAAATTCACGCCCTATCGTTTCACCATGAGCGCGACGTTTCCCATTCCGGATCTGCCTCGCGACAATCCGCTCATCGAAGAACGCGTCGCACTCGGCAAGGCGCTCTTCAACGAGACCGCACTCTCCACAGACGGCTCGCTCTCATGCGCGTCATGCCACGCCGAAAACCGCGCGTTCACCGACGCGCGACGCTTCAGCCTCGGCGTGCGCGGACAAACGGGAACGCGCAACTCGATGCCGCTCACCAACCTCGCCTGGAAATCGGACTTCTTCTGGGATGGCCGCGCGCCCTCACTGCGCGCGCAGGCGCTCATGCCCATTCAGGATCACACCGAACTCGATGAAACGCTCGACCACGTCGTCACGAAGCTCACCGCAAAAAACAACTTTCCACCGATGTTCGCCGCCGCATTCGGATCACCGGAAATCACCCCGGAGAAAATCGGACTCGCTGTCGAAAACTACATTCTCACGTTGACGGCGTTCGACTCGAAGTTCGACCGTGCCTTCGCAGGCAAGACGTCTCTATCAGATGAGGAGAAGCGCGGCTTCGAGCTCTTCATGACCGAATACGAGCCACGCACCGGCCAATATGGTGCGGATTGTTTCCACTGCCACGGCGGCGCGCTGTTCAGCGACCACCAGTTCCACAATAACGGCCTCGACGGCGACGATCCCGGACGCGCCAAGATCACCCACTCCGCCGCGGACGAACACAAGTTCTCCACACCCAGCCTGCGCAACGTCGCGCTCACCGCGCCCTACATGCATGACGGTCGCTTTGCCACGCTGGAGGAAGTGGTCGAGCACTACAGCAGCGCCGTCCAACGCAGCGCGACGCTCGATCCCAACCTCGCCAAGCATCCCGACAAAGGCCTCAATCTCTCCACTGCGGACAAGGCCGCGCTTGTCGCGTTTCTCAAGACGCTCACCGAGGAAACGCAACCCGCGCCATGAAAACCATAGCTCTCGCACTGATGGTGTCGATCCTCACCGCGCGGGCGGGAAACAACGTGCTGCTCATCATCGCCGATGATTTCGGCATCGACAGCCAGGCTCTCTACAACACCACCACCGGAGCCACCGCTCCCACGCCTAACATCAACGCCCTCGCTGCCAGTGGCGTGCGCTTCACCAATGCCTATTCCACTCCGGTCTGCTCACCCGCTCGCGCCTGCATGATCACCGGGCGTTTCGGTTTCCGCACCGGCGTCGGAGAAGTGGTCAGCGTCGCTTCGGGAAACTCCTTGCCATCCTCCGAGCTCACCTTGCCGGAAGTCATCACACAGAACAGCGGCCTCGGCATCCATAGCGCGTGTTTCGGCAAATGGCACCTCAACATTGGCGGCACCACGGTCACCGCAAACGGGCCCAACACCATCGGCGGCTGGCCGCATTATGCCGGCTGCACCGCGGGCGCGCCGGCCTCCTACACGAACTGGCAGAAAACCATCGACGGGGTGAACTCCACCGTCACCACCTACGCCACCACCGATGTCGTCAACGACGCCGTCACCTGGATCAACGCCCGCACCGCCGCGAACCAGAAGTGGGTGGCGTGGGTCGCCTTCAACGCGCCGCACACGCCGTTCCACGTCCCACCGACGAACCTGCACCATTACGGCGCGAACCCCGCCACCAACCTTCTCAAGTTCCGCGCCGCGGTGGAGGCGATGGACACGGAGATCGGCCGCTTGTTGCTATCCGTCAACGCCGCCACCACCGACATCATCTTCATCGGCGACAACGGCACGCCCGACCAGGTCATCCAGGCACCCTACAGTGCCGCGCACGCCAAGGACACACTCTACGAAGGCGGCATCCACGTGCCTCTCATCATCAAGGGCCCGAGCGTAGTTTCCGGCGGACGCATCAGTAGCGCGTTCGTCCACTCCGTCGATCTCTTCAGCACCATGCTCGAAATGGCCGGCGTGCCCCTGCCCACGGACGTCACACTCGATTCCACGAGCCTCAAACCCATCCTCTCGAACCTAACGGACAACGCCCGCTCCCGGATCTACAATGACCAGTTCGACCAAAGCACCGCCACGCTTGGCGGGCGCATTCTCCGCGACGACCGCTACAAGCTCATCCGCTTCAACACCGGCACCGATGAATTCTATGACCTGCTCACCGATCCCGCCGAAACGAGCAATCTTCTCGCCGGTGGCGTCGCCGCCATGAACGCCACCCGCCAGACCCGTTACTACCGTCTCCGCTTCAACCTCGGCGCTTACAGCAACACCACCACGCCATCACCCCTCGGCCACGGCGTCAACGCGAGTGGTTTCTCGCTCACCGTTCCCGAAAACACCGCCGCCACACAAACGATGTGGCAGAGCACGGATCTCGATTTCTGGGCCCCGGTCAGTGGAGCCACACGCAACAGCAGCGGAGGCAACCTCACCTTCACCGCGCCACCGCCTCTGCCGGAAAAGACATTCTACAGTGTTCTAACGGAGACGCCGTGATTCTTCAATGCAGCTTCAGCCAGTCTGAAAGTTGCCGGAGACAGCGGTCACGATGGCTGAAGAATAGGAAGTGATCGGCGTCTTCATAAGAATGCATTTCAACCAACGCTCCGGAGTCCCGCATGCTGGAAGCGTAGCGGTTCACATACGAAAATGGAACACGGTCGTCGGCTTCACCGGTGATGATGAGCACTGGTTTCCCGCCCCATTGATTGGCGAACGCCCCGGCATCGATGGCCGGATCGTCGCAGACACCCGAGATGAAGATCAACGAACGGAACCGTTTTCCCAATTCAGATGAAGCCACCCGGCTCACACCAAGCCCGCCGTTAGACAGGCCGGCCAGATGCACTTGGTTCATATCCAGTGGGACGGACTTGGCCGCATCATCGAGCGCGGCCTCCACGGCACGCAGGCCTCGGGGCTCATGCCAGTTTCCCATTCCGCAACTGGGAGAAATCAGCACCATGCCGCATTCGTCAGCCACGCGTGACAGAAGCCAAGTGTAAGCCTTGAAGTTCCCTCCGCTGCCATGAAGGAAGACCAGTGCCGGCGCTGGCTTTTTCCGATCCAATTGCGGCGGCACGTAGAAAAAATAGTGCCCCCGATCGAATGGGCGGCCCCAGAGTTCGTCGTAAGCCGCTGGCATCACGGATCCGAGCGCGTGGAAATCCGGATCCGCCTCAAGCTCTGCGTAGATCGTGCGGGTCAGTTGGGCAAGCGAGTTGGACTGTTTCCTGGTGAACAGCGGATCCACATATGTGATCAGCTTGAACCCCATCATGAACTGGTCCACTTCCGGCAACATCGCTCCAAGCGCGTATCGTTGATAGCGATTCGTTCCGCCGACGTAACAATTTTTCACGCGCGCCGCACTGTTGGAATCCCCACGGGGAGAAACAACCACGAGCCACAACGCGATGAGCAACCATGTGCCGAACGCAATCAACCCGCTCCGCCGCAACCGCAAGCGACACGAGCCAAACAGAAAAAGAGCCGGCGCGATCCCCAGAAGAAGGGCCCCGATCGCAAACAAGGCTCCTTGCAAAGTGACGCAGGCCACAAGCAACAGCAAAGCAAGCGCACAAACCGTGAGCGACCAGAACAGCCCAAGCGTGCGAAAAAAGGATATCGGCCTAAACATGCTATTCAATCTACCGCCGGATTGTGGCCGGACCACGCCTCGTGATCAAGGAGCATTGCCACATTGCGGCACTGCTTAAACCTTGCTATAATATCTACTCCGACTGCCAGTCCCAGAAGCCGTGGATCTTGTCGAGATCCCGCCGGTCCTTTTTCGTCGGCCGCCCTCCGGGATTTTCCGATCTGGCGGTGTGCCAGTTCTTCTGCAACTCGAATACCTCCGGCGTGGTCAGTTCCTCATAACATGCCCGCGCTTCCGGTGCGCCGACTCGTTTCTGAATGATTGAAACCACCGAGATCGTCCTCGATCCGGGGCCCTCAGGGAACGGGACCTCCAATACGTCGCCGGGACGAGGGGTCGAACCCGCCTTCAACAAGTGGCCTGCACGCTTCACTTTTCCTGCGGCGCACATTTCCGCAGCCAGGCCACGAGTCTTGAAAAACCGCGCGGCCCATAGCCATTTGTCGATGCGGGCGGTCTCGGGCATGGCGTGGTTTTAAAAGTCGCCGCGGATGAATCAAGGAGTTTGATGCGACTTTCCAAAGGGAGAGAATGGCCTGAACAATCCTGCGGTGGCTTTACCTGCAATCGACAGCCCATGTGCTTAAAAAAACTCGTCGGCCTGCAAGCATTCATCTAAACCTGCGGAGTGAACATATTTCGGTTTCGCACCGCAATCCTGATCGTCCTCGTGCTGTGCGCCATCCCGGTTCACGCGGAAGTGTCGGAATGGGAGATCCTGCCATCCGCCACGGATCCAGCCATCAAGACTTTCGATACTCCCCACAAACTGTATTTCGACCGCAGGATCGTGGTGGAACACAGCGCTGGATTGAAGGAGGACAGGAAGCAGCTGCTACTGTGGCTGCCGGGCACCCGAGGAAGTGCGGCGAAGGCGGCCATCGCGTTCTGCAAACTGGCCGCAGATTCCGGCTATCATGTGATCTCGTTGATGTATCCGGATGAAATCCCGGCCACCGTCTGCCAGAACGACGACGATCCGGCTGCCTTCGAAACGTTTCGAATGGCGATCATCCGCGGGGGCGACACCAAGCATATCACCATCGCCAGGCAGGAAAGCATCGAAAACCGCCTGATCCGGTTGTTGAAATTCGCGGAGACGCATCATCCGGACGAGGGATGGGGGCGTTTTCTAACAGGTCAGGGAGAGCTCCGCTGGGACGCCATCGCCGTGGCGGGACAGTCCCAGGGTGGAGGACACGCCGCGCTTCTTGGAATCAAGCATTCCCTTGCACGGTTGATCTGCACGGGAGCGCCCAAGGATTACAGCAAGCGGCTTTCAGCCCCGGCGGCATGGTATCACTCCGCCTCCGCCACGCCGAAAAACCGTTTCTTTGTCTTCAATCACCGGCTTGATCCCGTAGGATGCAGCCCGGACCAGTTGACGGAAAATCTCCACGCGCTCGGCCTCGACGCATTCGGCAAGCCCGTGGATGCGGCGGACCAAAAGGCGCCGTTTCCAAAAACCCGGATCTTCACCACCAGCTATCCTCCGGTGAACGTCGCAGGACCTAACAGCGAGGGCGCGAAACAAGCGCACACCTCGGTGATCGCCAACACCAACGCGGAACGTTGGGCGGATGTCTGGACCTACATGCTCACTGCATACGTGGAGTGAGATCCACATTCCCCGGTCACAGGATCAATCCCCGCTCTTGAGGACCTTGATGAAGGCGTCCTGAGGGATGTTGACCTTGCCCGGCACTCTCCTCCGCA
>CANBTO010000053.1 GCA_947372405.1 Verrucomicrobiaceae bacterium | reverse complement strand
CCCAGCAAACGCCCGCCCTCGAACCTGGTGTTTCTCATCGACGTGTCCGGTTCGATGCAGAGCCCGGACAAACTGCCGCTGCTCAAGCAGTCGATGTCCATCCTGGTCAATCAACTCGATGAGCGCGACCATGTGGCCATCGTCGTTTATGCTGGAAACGAAGGCGTGGCTTTACCGTCCACCCGTCTCGATGCGGAGGGCCGCGCCACGGTGCTCCAGACACTTTCGAAACTCGAAGCCGGTGGCTCCACCAACGGCGGTGCCGGGATCAAGCGAGCCTACGAACTGGCGATGAAACAGAAGATCGACGGCGGAGTGAACCGCGTGATCCTCGCCACCGACGGTGATTTCAACGTCGGCGTCACGGGGCAGAAGGACCTTGTCGGTCTGGTAAAGGACCGCGCGCAGTCCGGAGTTTATCTAACCGTCCTCGGCTTCGGCACCGGCAATCTCAACGACTCGATGATGGACGCCATCACTCACGACGGGAACGGCAACTATTTTTACATCGACTCCGAACGCGAGGGACGGAAGGTATTTCTGAAAAACCTGACCGGCACGCTCGTCACCATCGCCAAGGACGTGAAGATCCAGGTCGAGTTCAATCCGGCGAAAGTGGGAAGCTATCGTCTGATCGGTTACGCCAACCGGGTGCTGCGCAACGAGGACTTTAAGAACGACAAGGTCGATGCCGGAGACATTGGCGCGGGTCACACCGTCACCGCGTTTTACGAGCTGACGCCTCCGGCAGCCACGACCGTTACCGATGACTTGAAATACAAGGCGGTCCCGAACATGCCCGCCGGCTCGAACGAATGGCTGACGGTGAAACTGCGCCACAAACACCCGGAAGGTGACTCCAGCACCTTGACCGAGTTTCCCCTAACAGGCGATCCCGCCGCACTCGACAAGACGGACCCTGACTTCCAGTTCGCCACCGCCGTCGCCCTCTTCGGCATGAAGCTGCGCGGCATGGATGAGGTGAGGGAAACGCCATGGGACAAAGTCATGGAGCTCTCCAAGGAAGGCCTTGCGGATGATGCCGGCGAGGACCGCGCGGAGTTTGTCGAGCTGGTGAAAAAGCTTGGCGGCACCCGCGAGCGGAACATCCCGGCCCCTGCGGAGGTCATGCCCGGAAACCGCCGTTAAGAACGTTTGTCACTCCTCCGCCGCAAGAAACTCCGGCAGGCTACCAGTCACTCCCGCAAGGCGGGGATTCGCCTCCCACTCAGAGCGGTTTCCCACCATGCGCAACGCCATCCTGCGGAGAGTGTCGATGCTGTTGAGGTTGGCTGGATGGATCTGTCTCAGCTTGTCACCGTGTTCCTTGTCAGGGAAAACGTCCCATGCGAAGACCATGCGGCTGTCCACCATGGTTTTCTTGTCCCCCCAGCTCCGCGCCTCGCCGAAGCGCAGGTCACCGATCCACGCGCCGTTTGCATGCGGCCGTGCAATCCACCAGCCGTCTGCAAACCATTCGAGCGTTTTCACTTCGCGCATGCCCTCAATTCCGGCGAGAGCGGAAGCGCCTTTCGGATAGACCGTCCATCTAACGGGCGTCGCCCGGCTTTCGAAAACCGTGCGGTATCCCACCCAGAAAGCATCGCCGTGATCCACCACCGAGCGCCACAGCAGGATGTTGAAGGGCGTGGGTGCCTCCGTCCGGCGTTGGAACTTCACACCGCGCCGCGCCAGATCCGCGTCGAAACCTGCGGACGCCGCGAATTTCATACCGACGGAAAGCAATACATATCCAGCCGCAAGCCCGAGTCCCCAGGCGTTGAGTTTCCGGCGTTTCGGGACTTGTTTTTTCGTCCGCAGAAACGCCAGCCACGCCAGCGTGACAAGCATCGGCAGGGTGAACAACGGATCGATGATGAACAAGTTGTTGAAAGCCACGCGGTTCACCGGAAATGGCCAGAATACCGCCGTGCCATAGACCGAAAAACAATCGATCAGCACATGCGTGGCCATCGCCGCAAAAACAAACCAACCCGCCTGCGCCCTGCTGATCTTGTCCTTTTTCCACATCTTCGCCAGCCACTGTGACAATGCGAACGAGACCACGGTCATCACCAGCAGCGAGTGGCTGGGCCCGCGGTGCCACCAGAGGTTGTTAGCCGTGCTGAAAAACGGCGCCAGCAGGACATCGCAATCCGGCAGCGTTCCGCCCAACGCTCCCCAAGCCAACGCACGGCTTCCCAAACGCCTGCCCAGCATCATTTCGCCGACGGCCGCGCCAAGCACCGCATGTGTGATCGAATCCACGGCCGTGACCATGCCGGAAATTTCAATTTCGGAAACCAGAAACATGTTCGTTCCCGGAATTGATTGGTTCAGCCCGAATGGACCCGCCGTGCTTGGGCTCGGACAGGAATCGCCGGGTCTTCACAAGACGTCCACCCCGCATCCGGACTTGGCATGGGACTGCTCAAGGTGTTCACTTTTTGTGTGGATTGGAAAAAGATACTGATCGGTGAATGGAGCTGGAAACGTCCTCTCAAATCACTGCTTTGGATCTATCTGATTCTCTGCATCGTTGCGGTGTTCTTCGCGGACCATCTGATTTTCTTTCCCCCCGCCCCGTCGTATCCGCAGACATTCGACGGGCTGGTTCACCTCAAGACCACAACCGGGGAGGACATCGCCGCCGTGCATTACCCGGCTGCCGCCGGGATGCCCACCTTGTTGTTCTCACACGGCAACGCCGAGGATCTCGGCCAGGCCACCGAACTCTATCAGGCGTGGCATGAAAAGGGCTTCGGCGTTTTCGCATACGACTATCCCGGCTATGGCCAGTCATCAGGCTCTCCTTCCGAAGGGTCGTGCGAACGGTCCGTGCAATCGTCGTGGGACCACTTGATCCAGTCAGGTGTGCCAGCATCCTCCATCGTCATCGTCTGTCGTTCGGTGGGTGGCGGTCCCGGCGTCTGGCTTGCGGCGCATGAGAAAGCCGCCGGCTTGGCGTTGATTTCTCCCTTCACCTCCGCTTTCAGAGTGCCCATTCCGTTTCCGCTCTTTCCACGGGATCGTTTTACAAACCTGAAACGCATCCGCACGATCTCCACGCCATTGCTGGTGATTCATGGCGAGAACGACGAAGTCATCCCGGTTTCACATGGGCGGAAACTCGTCGAAGCGAGCCCTGCGACTGACAAATCCTTCGTTCCGATCCCCGGGGGCGGGCACAACGACCTGTTCGATGTAGCAGGCGACGAAATCATCCGGCGCGTTGCGGATTTCGCCCGTCGGGTGGCGAAGTGAGGCTGGTGCTGCCAAAAACCCGTGCTTCCCATTTCAACAGCGGGCGTTTAATCCTCAGACGCAGTTTTGCCCGCTATGGAATCCCTTGAAAACCGGACCTACCCAGAACTTGTCGCATCGGAAGAATCCGCCCGGCCGGGTTCCTTGTTCCGTCTGCTTTCCGGGACCAACCGCGAGTGGGTGTTCTGGGGCTTGCAGATCCTGTTCTGGGGTTTCATCGGGCTGATCGGATATTTGATGACGCGCGCGTTCAGGGCCTCGATGCCGCAGGTGGAAGCTGCACTGGCGATACGGATCGGGGCGGGTTTCTTGCTGAGTTCATGCCTGCGCATGATCTACCTGCAACCTTGGCTGCGGCAGAACAGGCGGCTGAAGAAGTGGGCTTGTGTGGCGGCGAGCTGCCTCTCCATGGCCCTGTTGGAGCTAGGGATCTTGTTCGCCTTGGTACATGCCGGGTTTTCCTTGCCCGGAGGCGTGGAGCACATCGGACTTAAGATGCTTGTGGTGCGCTTGTTCATATTAGGGCTGTGGAGCGCATTGTATTTCGCGGTGCACATGTTCGAGACGGAGCACGCCTTGGAGCTGCGTGCCGCGCAGGCGGAACTGGCGGCCCGCGAGCACGAACTCCGCCACCTGCAGGCACAGATGAATCCGCATGTAGTCTTCAACTCGCTCAAGGCGGTGCGCGCTTGCAAGCACGATCCCGCTGCAGTCGAGGAGGTGACTGAGAGTCTGGCGGACTACCTGCGCTACTTGATGCAGAATACCCGGCCGCTGGAACCACTCGGCCGTGAGTTGGAAGCGTTGGAGAAGTTCCTCACCTCACAGACCGCGCATTTCAAAGGAAACCTCGTCTGCCGGATTCAGTGGGACCCGGAAGCCCGCTCGGTGATGGTGCCGCCGATGATGATCCAGCCCTTGATCGAGGATGCGTTCCATTACCGTTCGGAAAACAACGATCTGCCGCTCCAGATCTGGCTGACGGCGCGCATGGAGGAGGGGTTTCTGCGGGTGGGGGTTTCAAACACCGGCGACTGGGTGCCGCCTGAAAGCGGAGACGGGAAGGCCGATGGCGTCGATCTGCTGCGCAAGCGCCTCAAGCTTTTGATGGGCTCGCAGGCACAGGTGGAACGCCAGATCGAGCAGGGCTGGATCCGCGTAACCATCCACATTCCCCTGCCGACCGCTTCCCGGAATCCGAGTCTGGAGGTTCCCGCGTCTTGACGCCGCCCCCAGATCGGCGGGATGCTCCGGGCGCGATGAACGACACTACCCGCAAGTTTTCCAGTCCGATGCTCGATGGCCCGGACCGCGCACCGAGCCGCGCCATGCTCTACGCCGTCGGATTCAAGAAGGAGGATTTCTCCAAGCCGCACATTGGCATCGCCTCCACCTGGAGCGAGGTCACTCCCTGCAACGTCCACATCGACAAGCTCGCTCTGGAATCCCGCAGCGGCGCGGATGCAGCAGGTGGCAAGGGTGTGATCTTCAACACCATCACCATCTCGGACGGCATCTCGATGGGCACCGAGGGCATGAAATACTCGCTCGTTTCCCGCGAGGTGATCGCGGATTCCATCGAAACCGTGGTTGGCTGCGAGGGCATGGACGGTTTTGTGGCCATCGGCGGCTGCGACAAGAACATGCCCGGCTGCCTGATGGCCATGGCGCGCATGAACCGGCCAGCGGTATTCGTCTATGGTGGCACCATCCTACCCGGCTGCGCGACGCTGAAAGGCGAGCCGCAGGAACTCGACATCGTTTCCGTGTTCGAGGCCGTCGGCAAACATGCGAGCGGTGAGTTTTCCGACGCGGAGCTGGAAACCGTTGAGTCCTGCGCCATTCCGGGTGCCGGCGCCTGCGGCGGCATGTACACCGCCAACACGATGGCCAGCGCGATCGAGGCGCTCGGCATGTCGCTTCCTAACAGCTCGGCCCAGGCCGCGATCTCGGAAGACAAGATGCGCGATTGCTTCGATGCCGGGGCCGCCGTGGTCAACCTGATCAAGCTCGGCATCAAGCCGCGCGACATCCTGACGAAAGAGGCTTTCGAAAACGCCATCACCGTGCTCATCGCGCTCGGCGGATCCACCAACGCCGCGCTGCACATCCCGGCCATCGCCCACTCGGCCGGCGTCAATATCACGATCGACGATTTCGAACGCATCGGCAAAAAAGTGCCGGTGCTCGCGGACCTGAAACCGTCTGGCAAATACGTCATGGCGGACCTCGTGAAAATCGGCGGCACCGTGCCACTGATGAAGATGCTGCTGGATGCAGGCCTGCTGCACGGCGACTGCATGACGGTGACCGGCCGCACCATGCGCGAGAATCTGGAGAAACTCGCCAAACCCTATCCGGAAGGCCAGCAGATCATCCGTCCGGTGTCCGATCCGATCAAGAAGGACAGCCATCTGCGCATCCTTTACGGAAATCTCGCGGAAGGCGGGGCCGTGGCGAAGATTTCCGGCAAGGAAGGCGAGGTCTTCACCGGCAAGGCGCGCGTTTTCAACTCCGAGGACGACGGCATGAAGGCCATTCTCGGCAAGCAAATCAACAAGGGCGACGTCATCGTCATCCGCATGGAGGGACCGAAGGGCGGCCCCGGCATGCGCGAGATGTTAGGGCCCACCTCCGCCGTCATGGGCCTTGGCCTCGGCAAGGACGTTGCGCTCATCACGGATGGGCGATTCTCGGGCGGCAGCCACGGATTCGTCGTCGGCCACATCACCCCGGAAGCCTACCTCGGCGGCACGATCGGCATCCTTCAGGACGGTGATGAAATCACCATCGACGCTCAGCGCAACCGCATCGACGTCATACTAACCGAAGAAGAGATTGCCGGGCGCAAGGCGAACTGGGTGCAACCGTCGCCGCGATACACCCGCGGCGTGCTCGCCAAATACGCCGCCCTCGTCTCCACTGCCTCCGAAGGCGCGGTGACGGACAAGTATCTATGATCCCCGATCACGCCCAGTCCTTGTATTCCCGGTTCGAGCAGGAAGGCATCCCCTTGCTGCTTGCGGGAGGTTGGGCGGTCAACTTCCACGGATACTCCAGGCTCACCCGCGATATGGACTGGATCTGCTCGCGTGTGAACGAGCGCAGTGCGTGCGATTTGATGGAGAGCCTTGGGCTCACGAAATCCACCGAAGGCATGGCCTCCCGGTTCGTCATGGTCAAGGATCCGTCTTTCCCCCCGGTGGATCTGATCTGGGTGGACGAGCGGACATTCGAAGCCATGGCGACCACTGAAAACAGGACCGGCAGACATGGCGACATTCCGGTGATCGGCTTTGAGTCGCTTCTCGCGATGAAACTCCATGCTCTCAAGGATGACGCCCATCGTCAGGGCAGGGACGTGTTGGACATCCGCAGTTTGTTGCAATACAGTCCCACCCGGATCACCGAAGAGCGAATCAAGGAATTGTGTCTTCGTTATGCCGGACCCGGAGTTTACGAATCACAGATCAAACCCTACTGGCCATACCGATGAGCATTGCCGATCTCAAGTTTCCCGATTTTTCGGGGCATCCGCCACCCCCGCAGCTCAGCTACGAGCAATACTCGCAGTGGGTGTTGGGAGAAATCATCCCTGAACTCGCGCGGCGCGGCGAGATGACCGAGGAGAAACTCATCGCGGACTTCATGAACAACGAGGGACGGGTGACCTCATGGCCGGACTTCGGCGCGGTGAACGAGCTGAAACCATGAATCAACCATCCTGCAAATGCCGCTCCTGCGGCGCGGACATCCCGCTGGCGGACATCAACGTCTCCGCCGACATCGCGCTTTGCCGCGCCTGCGGCCAGACCATGCCGTTTTCCGTGATCGCGCCGATCCCGGGTGCGGCGGATGTCGATCTCTCGCGGCCGCCCAAGGGCGTCACCATCGAACGCGACCCGATGAAGGGGACCTCGATCATCTATCGGAAAATTCCGCTCGCGGTTTTGTTCCTGATTCCATTCACGGCGGTTTGGTCGGGGTTTTCCATGTTTGGAATCTACGGCACGCAGATCAAGACCGGGCGTTTCGATGTGGGCTCCAGTCTGTTCGGGCTGCCGTTTCTGTTAGGCACGGTGGCTTTGCTTGCGCTCATCACGTTCCTGTTGTTGGGCCGCTGCAGGATCGGCTTCGTGCGTGGCGTGCTGGAGGTGGCGTTGGAGATCGGTCCTTTCGGCTGGACACGCCGGATCCAATGCGACCGCGGCGCACGCGTCAGCATCCAGACCAATCCGAACATGCAGGTGAACAACGCGCCACAGCGGCTGATTCATGTGGAATGCAAGGGCAAGACCCTCAAGTTCGGGACCATGATCCCGGAAATGCAGAAAAACTTCATCGCCGAAGCCGTCCGCCGTGCCGTGGCGGACGCCTGAAAGGGCGGGATTTCCGCAACTCCCGTTAGATCGGACGCGCGGAGAAATGACGGCACGGCATGCTGGAAATTTCAAAAATGGCACGGAATGCGCAGTGGAAATTCGCCGGACTGGACAACACGCCATTGATTGCCCAGCGTCACCGCCCGCATCGAAAGACCGCCCGAATGTCCATTCCATCACGATTTTCCCGCATTTCCTGAAATTCCCCGGCAATCCGCCCAACCAATCCCATCACCGCGACATCCGGATTCACTCCGTATTTTAAATCACCCAGCCATGGCATCTTCTTTTCTCCCGAAACCGTTCACGCACCACTACGAAATCGCGCCGGAATACGCCAAGAGCGCCGTTTATTTCTCCTGCGAATTCGCCATCGACCAGAGCTTCAAGATCTACTCCGGCGGCCTCGGCTTCCTGGCAGGCTCGCACATGCGTTCGGCCGCAGACCTGAAGCAGAACCTCTGCGGCATCGGCATCCTGTGGACCTACGGCTACTACAACCAGGCCCGCGGCGAGGACCGCGAGCTGGCCATCCAGTTCCGCAAGAAGGAATACGCATTCCTCCAGGACACCGGCATCCGCTTCACCGTGCCCGTCCACGGCCACCCGGTGTGGGTGAAGGCGATGTTCCTTCCCGGCGACGTTTTCGGCACCGTGCCGATGTTCTTCCTGAGCACCGATGTCGAGGAAAACGATCCGCTCTCCCGCGCGATCACCCATCGACTTTACGACCAGGACCACCTGCGCCGCATCGCCCAATACATCATCCTTGGTGCCGGCGGCGCGCGGTTGCTGGATGAACTCGGCGTCGATCCCGAAGTCTGGCACCTCAACGAGGCGCACGGCCTGTCCGCGGCCTTCCATCTTTACGAAAAGCACCACAGCCTCGATGAAGTGAAGAAGCGCCTGGTCTTCACCACCCACACTCCTGAAGAAGCGGGGAACGAAAGGCACGGCTTCAACCTGCTGCGCGACTTCTCGTTCTTCGGCGGAGTGCCGGAAGAGGAGGTCCGCCAAATCACCGGCATCGAGGGCGACGAGTTCAACCACTCGCTCGCCGCACTGCGGCTTGCCAAGCTGGCCAACGGCGTTTCCAAACTGCACGGCGAGGTTTCCCGCCAGATGTGGAAGGATTACCCGAATATTTGCGAGATCACCCACATCACCAACGCGCAGAACAAGAAGTTCTGGGCGGACCACGGGCTCGAACACGCCCGCAAACAGAACGATCCGGAAGAACTGCGCCACCGCAAACGCGAGCTCAAGGAACGCTTGTTCCGCGTTGTGGCGGACCAGACCGGCAAGCTCTTCAAGCCGAACGTTCTGACCATCGTTTGGGCCCGCCGCTTCGCCGGATACAAGCGCCCGGACCTCATCACGCGCGACATGCAGTTGTTCCGCGAAATGCTCAACAACAACAAATACCCCGTCCAGATGATCTGGGCCGGCAAGCCCTACCCGTTCGACTTCGGCGCCATCGACACCTTCAACAACCTCATCCGGCTCACGCGAGACTATCCGAACGCCACCGTGCTCGTCGGCTACGAGCTCGAGCTCTCGCGCTTCCTCAAAAACGGTTCGGACGTCTGGCTCAACAACCCGGTCGTCACCCGCGAGGCCTCCGGCACCTCCGGCATGACCGCCGCCATGAACGCGTCCGTCAACCTCTCCACCTTCGACGGCTGGGTCTGTGAGTTCGCAAAGGACGGCGAGAACTCGTTCATCATCCCCACGCCCGACGCCTCATGCGGCACCGACGAGCGCGACCACCAGGACCTGCTCGGTTTCTATCAGGTGCTCAACCAGAAGGTGCTTCCGGCTTACTACGACCACCCGGAACAATGGAACCGCGTGGTTCTCAACTCCATGAACGACGTGGTCCCCTTCTTCGACGCCGACCGCATGGCCGACGAGTATTACAAGAAGATCTACAAGTAATCTCCCGTAGCCTGAAACAACAGTAGGGCGATGCGGCCCGCAGAGCCGACTTGAACGTGGCGCGGGTCTACCGCCCGCCTGCCCCGTGAATTCCATCTTGCCGGAAAATGGCGGGCTCACTACCCTGCCCGCATGAAACCCAAAATCATGCGATGCGACACAACTCATCGCACGAGATGTTGCCGCCCGGGGCCGCCTGATCCTGATAGATAAGCAGAAAATGAACAAACACCTTCACCTGTCACTGCTTGCCCTGTGCTCGGTCCGGATCGCCTTCGCCACACCGCCCGAAACGTCTCCTCATGACAAGGCACCCGTTGATCCTTCCAAGGGGCTCAGGGAGTATGCCGGCAAGACCATCATCGGCTCGAAGTCGAGCGCGAACGGGCGAAGTGATTCCGTCATTGCGGGAGAGCACGCGGATAAATGCGCCGAGCTGCAGTTGAGGAATTGCACCGGTCTGCAAGTGCAGGTCTATCCGTCCTTTGGGGGGTCCTGGCCCGATGCGGCTCCAGAAACGCTTGAGAAGATGACCTTCCATACCGAAGGGCTGAGCGCCCTGGTGAACTGGGGCCTCGATCACCAGCAGAAAACCCTGCACCACATGATGATCGGGCCGAACCAGTATTTTCCCCAGTGGTTCTGGAAAAAACCATACACCGCCGATGAATTGGACCAGCTTCTCAAGCGCTACATCACCACCCTCATGACCGCGAACGACAACCAGCGGAAGATGGACGGCTGGAATGTTTTCAATGAAATGCTCGTCGGCAAGGAGGAGAGCGGGGAATACAAAAAGGATGGCTCCGAGCGTGGAAACTGTGTGTGGATGCGCATGGGATTCGAAGCGGACCAATCGGGCCTGAAGGGTAGAGCGAAAATCAACGAGCAGCATCCTGTCGTTTTCCGCAAGGCGCTGAAGTATGCCTCCATGGCCGCCGGCAAGCTGGAGATCCGCGAGAGCAGGGTGGAGGAAATCAACCGCAAGAGCGACGCCCTCTATCAACTGATCAAGCATCTGCTCAACAGCGGCGTCCGCGTCGATGCAGTGGGCTTTCAATGCCATCTCGATGTCAAACGGGCTTACGATTGGGAAAACATCAAAAAGAATATCAGGCGCTTCAAAGAACTGGGACTGGAAGTTTACATCACCGAGCTGGATGTCAGCATGGGCATGGGTTGGAAAACGGGCGATCCGTTCCCCGAGGGATATGAAAAGCTGCAGGCCGAACGCTTCTACGGCCTCGTCAAGGCGGCCCGGGAGGCCGGGGTGAAGCGCATTGATGTCTGGGGGCTCTCGGAGGCGGTCAACCAGTTTTGGCTGGTCGGTCAGAAGTGCCGCTTGTTTGACGAGCAGTTCCAGCCGCGGCCGATCTATCAGGCGGTGCTCAAGGCGTTGTATGACACGCAGCAATGATCCCGAAAACCAAATTTGAACCACGGATTACACGGATTAAACGGATGATGAAGAGGTTGTGGAATTAATTGGTGGACTTGTTTGGTGAAGTCTGAAATCCGTGCAATCCGTGTAATCCGTGGTCAAATTCTAACATGCCATCCCGGCAACTTCGGATTTCGGGATGATTGCTCCATTCGATCAAGGCAATGGTTTGCCCGCCATCGAGAGGGCTCCATGAGATCAGTCGTTTTCCCGCGTCCCTCCGGGATTGACGAAACGCACGCAGCTGCCGACCTTTACGGGCGTCCATGAACGCCACACCACCCGATTGGTTTGCTCCGCTGGTTTCCCTGCTGGGCTTGGAAAAAGTCACCGCCGCTGCGGAAACCCTCGCTTCACACTCCGGAGACAAATGGTCCGCCAGTCATCCGCCGGAAGTCGTCGTGTTCGCGGAGTCCACCGCCGATGTCTCCGCCGTGATGAAGTTCGCGGGCGAGCGGAAAATCCCGGTCACCACGCGAGGCGCGGGCATCGGTTACGTCGGCGGCTGCGTGCCGGTGATGGGTGGTATCGCGCTTTCCGTCATGCGCATGAACCGCATCCTGGGAATCCACCCCGAGGACGGTATCGCCATCGTGCAGCCAGGCGTCATCACACGTGATCTCCAGGAAGCCGCCCGCGATGTCGGCTGGGAATACCCGCCGGACCCAGCCTCGTTGAAGGAATGCTCGATCGGCGGAAACATCGCCACCAACGCCGGCGGGCCGCGTTGTTTGAAATACGGCGTCACCCGTAGTTATGTGTTGGGCCTTGAGGTGGTGCTCGCAGACGGTCGCATCCTCCGCACTGGCGGACGGCTCCACAAAAACAAGACCGGCTTCGACCTCATCGGTCTCTTCACCGGATCGGAAGGCATGTTAGGGATTGTCACCGAAGCCACGCTGCGTCTCATCCCGAAGCCCGCGCATCGTTCGATGCTTGCCGCCATCTTCCCCGAGTTTCCGATGGCTGCCGCAGCCGTGCAGGCCATTCTCAACGCCGGCCATCTTCCCTCCGCCTTGGAGATCACCGACTCCTTCACGCTCGCTGCCGCACGCAGGATGCTCGGCGAGGAAACGTTTCCTCCTGGCAACGCCCACCTCATCGTCGAGATCGACGGACGCCCCGCCGCCGTCGCAGCCGAGCTTGAGGAACTCTATCAGCTCATCCAGTCCCTCGGTGCCACCTTCATCGAGCGCGCTCCGGACGAACCTTCCTGCGAACGCATCTGGAAACTCCGCCGCGAGTTCTCATACGCACTCCGCGAGACGGGCCTCCACAAGCTCAACGAGGACATCGTCGTCCCGCGCTCGAAGCTCGTCGAACTCGTCGAGTTCGCCCAGAAACTCCAACGGGACACTGGGATTCCCGTAGCCTGCTTCGGCCACGCCGGCGATGGCAACATCCACACCAACCTCATGGTCGGCGACTATCAGGACCCTGTCGTCAAGGAGCGCGCCGACCACGCGCTCGACCTGCTGTTCAACTGGGTGCTTGAAAACAAAGGCGCCATCACCGGTGAGCACGGCGTCGGCCTCGCCAAGAAACGCTGGATCCACCAGGCGCTCGGCGATGTTTCCTTCGATGTCCACCAATCCCTCAAACACGCCCTCGATCCTGCCGGTTTGCTGAATCCGGGGAAGTTCCTGGATTGATTTGGGAAAATCACTTCCGAGTCGGAAATGGAGTGGCGGAAAGTTCGGCTGGAGATTTCGAGCAAAGGTCTGCATGGTTCACCCATGAAATTGCTCAATCCCGCAGCAGCCGCCTGTTTGCTTTTGACCGTTGTGATCCTGCCCGCAGCATCAGGCGGCGTGCAGGGAACCCCGTGGACCGGCGAGCCGGGAATTGTGGAGACGGTGGAAAACCTGATGGCGCGGGATGCACAGGCGACGCTTGCCATTCCCGCCGTGCGCCCGCAGCGCGTACACCCGCGCCGCCGTCCGGACCGGAGCAGTCTGGCGGACGCCTATGCGGCGCAGCCCGTGGCGGATGCCTCGAAAAGCCTGCTCGCCGCCACCCTTCCCGCGCAGAAGCTCGGGATCAAATTCACCGGCGCGACACTATCAGACACCAGCTCGTTTCCGCCGGACACGATGGGCGCGGCGGGGCCTTCGCAGTTCATCGTGGCGGTGAACGGACGGATCCGCAGTTTCAACAAGACCACCGGCCTGAAGGACGGCGCCATCGATCTGGACATGGACGTTTTCTTCCAGTCCGTGATGACGCCACAGGGCGGCGGCGTGGTGGAGAACTACACGACCGATCCCCACATCCGCTATGACAGGCTCTCGAAACGCTGGTTCATCGTGATTATGGACACGCCCGGCTCCAACACCTCCACGCTGGCCAACCGCATCATGATCGCCGTCAGCAGCGGCGGCGTGATCAGCGGCAAGTCATCCTTCACGTTCTATCAGTTCCGCCACGATCTGCCGGCGGCGGTCGGAGACAGCGGCAGCAACGCGGACTACCCGACGCCCGGCATCGATGCGAACGCGGTTTACATCGGGGACAGCGTGTTCTCCAACTCGTCGGGAAACTTTCTCGGCTGCGATGGTTTCGTGGTGCGCAAGAGCTCGCTCACCGGCGGCGGTCCGATCGTGGTGACGGCGTTCCGGAATCTAACAACCGACGCCACGGACGGGCTCTACACGCCGCAGGGCGTGGACAACTACGACCCGGCGGCGCAGACCGGGTATTTTATCGGAACCGGCAACGTGTCCTACGGCAAACTGGTGCTGCGGCGAGTGACCGATCCAGGCGGCACCCCCAGCATCTCCGGCAACATCAATGTGTCCGTGCCCGCCACAAACTATCCCATCACCGTGCCACACCTCGACAACGACGCCGGCAACCACGGCAAGCTGGACCCCGTGGACGACCGCCTCTTCGCCGCGCACCTGCGCAACGGGCGCTTGTGGACCGCGCACAACATCCAGGTGGATGCAACCGGCAAGGCGAGCGGCAGCGGCGGGCGCAACGGCTCGCGCTGGTACGAACTCGCGAACCTGGACACGACACCCACGCTCGTGCAGTCCGGCACGGTTTTCGATGCCGCATCGAGAAACCCGAAGTCCTACTGGATTCCCTCGATCATGGTTTCCGGCCAGGGCCATGCCGCGATGGGTTTCAGCACCGCGGGAGTGGACTACCACATCAACGCGGGCACCTGCGGTCGGCTTGCCAACGATGCCTTGGGCACGATGCGCACGCCGTTGGATTACACCGCCAGCAGCACCGCTTA
The DNA here is from genome assembly GCA_947372405.1 of Verrucomicrobiaceae bacterium. The sequence continues at coordinate 938 of CANBTO010000053.1, read as the reverse complement.
CAATCCGTCGGGCGATACCGGCAGTTCCAGCGGCCGGCGTTGGGGTGACTATTCCTACACCAGCCTCGATCCCCAGGACGACATGACGATGTGGACGATTCAACAATACTGCAACGCGACGAACAAATATGCGCTGCGCGTGGTGAAACTCATCGCCCCACCGCCAGCCACGCCGGTTTCATGCAGCCCGTCCTTCATCCCTGCGGGCAGAACCAGTGTCACCGTGCTGGTGGCCGGCGCCCAGATCTCCGGCTCGGGTTTCTTCGATCCCGGCACCGGCTTCGCCAAACGCATCAAGGCGGCCGTGAGCAACGGCGTGAAGGTCACAAGCATCACCTATAACAGCCCGACGCTCGTAACCCTTCATCTGGACACCACCACCGCCGCCACCGGCCCACGGAATCTAACCATCACCAACCCGGACGGCCAGAGCCGGACCGGCAGCGGGATTCTAACAGTGGGTGGTGCGGCATCCATGATGCATGACAACGCCAGCCTGCTGCGGATCCGGGGAAACTAACCGCATACCCCGGGCGTAAAGCTTTTCATCCGCCTGAAACTGTAGCGGAACTGAGCCCGGAGAAGTGGAGAGATTGTTGAAGTGCGAGGACCCCAGATTCAATTTCCCCGCATGGATGAAATCATCCTTGATGTGCATGAGGATGAGGTGGATGGCTGCTTAGTTTCCGCCGTGCTCGAACACGCCATCGCTACCCGAGGCGATACCGTCGAGGAATTGCTCGGCTAATCCCCGCCACCCTCGAACCTGCTCAGCGCCACTCTCGAACCTGCTCCGTGTCACCCTCGGAGTTACTCCGCGTCACCTCGGAGTTGTTCCGCGTCACCCTTGAACCTACTCCGCGTCACACTCGGAGTTGCTCCGCGTCACCCTTGAACCTGCTCCGCGTCACCCTCGGAGTTGCTCCGCGTCACTCTCG
>CANBTO010000052.1 GCA_947372405.1 Verrucomicrobiaceae bacterium | reverse complement strand
AAGGAAACGAGCACCGAGCCGGTGGCGTAGGGAGCCACGTTCGGGATGAAGGAAATCGGGCGGAGTTGATCGTTCTTGCGGCCGTCGGGACGTGTCATGCGTGAAGTGAAAGGCAGCTTTCCCGCTCCCGCAAGTCCAGAGCGGACTGGTTTTCATTGCGGTTTACCACCCGCGAAAAATGTGGATCAACTTTACCCAGGCCTCATCCCCATGAAGTGCTGCATATAGGCTGATGGCCACGGTGCATACGCCCCAAACGCAAAACGCGGCGAGCATGCCCACGTCATCCACGAACCGAATTCCCAACAGGAAGATTATCGCTCCGAAAAAGAGGAATGCGCATGCAAAGCGGATCCAAAACTCAAGCCGGTCTCTTGGGGGATCAGGCATCGCTTTGATCTCTAGAGCTCCGTCATAAATTGTTCCACCGTTACACCAGATTGCTCGATGAGTCCTTTCAAAGTGCCCGGTTTGATTGGCCGATGCATGGGCACCACAACAGTCCGGCCATCCTTGCGCAGGATTCTATGTGATCCGGTCTGGCGCAGATCGGCAAATCCCAGCCGACATAGCGCCCGGACGGCTTGCTCACCGTTGACATCACGGGGCAGCTTCACGCCAGTGCCAGTTCGGGGTCGCTCACAAAGTGCAGCCTGATGCGTTCCGGTTTCTCGCGGTCGGTAAAGTAGCCTTTCACCGCATCCCGCACCATGTTTTCCAGATCGGCAAAGCTGTCGCCTTGAGTGCAGATGCCGCCTCCCGCGGGATCATCCCAGCGTGCGACGTAGCCACCGGTTTCCTCGCAAGGAGTGAGTTCGAAGCAAATTTCCATGGGCCAACTTCTGACAAAAACCGTCCCAACTCAAGTTCCAATCTGCCAGCGCAGACCCAGGGCGATCAAGCTACGGAGGATTGGGTTCCGACAAACAGAGAATGAACCGCAGATGAACTCAGATGGACGCGGATTTGGAAGAAACCGTAAAGTTTTCGACCGTGTTCCGGAGACATTTCCCCCCTTGCCCAATTATTTTTTGATCTCAACTCTCTTTCATCTGCGTGAATCTGCGTCCATCTGCGGTTGAATATTCCCTAGCTTGGTTGCCTTGAGCGCAGACCTCGGTTCATGTGGCTTTCACAAAAGCATAGGACCTATAGGACAAATTGCCCTCCACCAGCGCGTTGTAAACCCGCGAGCCTTTCACGCCGGCGAAGTCGCGGCCGAGGTTGTGGAGGAACTTCGGCAATTTGCGGTCGAGCATCTCCTGGGAACGCGCGGAGTTCTTGTCCAAGCCACGGATGACGCAGGGGCCGATGTCCGTCATGTCCTCGATTTCCAGCGGGCATCCGGCGATGGCGTTTTCCCAATCGGCGATGCCGTCGTTGAAACGGAAATCCGCGTAGAGGAAATGGCCGCCGGGTTTGAGGACGCGTGCGACTTCCGTTAGAAAGCGCGGGAAGTCCGGATAACAATGCGAGGCTTCCACGTTGATCACCGCATCAAACGATCCGGCGGTGAACGGCAGGTTCTCCGCATCGCCGCGGATGAAATCCAGGCCATCGACGTGATGGCGTTTCCTGCAGAAGGCGATGCCGGTGGGGTTCAGATCAAGCGCCGTGTATCTGGCGGGCTTGAAGGTGCGCGTCAGATAGGAAGCACCGCCGCCATGGCCGCAGCTCACTTCCAGCACATCCTTGCCGCGCAGGTCCGCCAGCGAGCCGACGTGGTGATAGAGCTGGATGCAGGCGCGGTCCTTCTCCTCGTCCGCCGCCAGCGGGATACCCAGCGGCGGGTCGGTCTCGTAGGCGTAGTTGAGAAAGATCACGCCCTCCTCGTGAAGGCGGCGTGTAAGAAACGGATACCAGAGTTTCCAGATCAGCTTGCGGATGGTCCGGCTGCCTAACAGGTGATCGACGAGGGGCATGTTGGGATTGGGTGAAATCAGGCGTCGCGTATCGCCGCGATGGCGGCGGCCATGTCGGGCGCGCGGAAGGTGGAGGAGCCCGCGACCATGACGTTAGCTCCCGCCTGGCGGCAGTGTGCTGCGGTGGTGGCGTCGATGCCACCATCGACCTCGATGTGGAAGGAGAGCTTCCGGGTTTCGCGATGCAACCTGGCATCAGTGATCTTTTCCAAGACTTCCGGCATGAAGGCCTGGCCGCCGAAGCCGGGCACCACGGTCATGCAGAGCAACAGGTCGATCTGGTCGAGAAACGGCTCCACCGAGCTGATCGGCGTGGCGGGATTGAGCGCGAGCCCGGCGAGGCGGCCCGCAGCCCGGATGCGACGCAGGGTTTCCGCGACATCGTGTTCGGCCTCGACGTGGACGGTGATCAGGTCCGAACCGGCGTCGATGAAACGTTGGAGGTAATGATCCGGCCGCGAAATCATCAGGTGCACGTCGAGGAAAATGTCGCTCACCTTGTCCACGGTCTGAACAATGGCGGGGCCAAACGAGATGTTGTCCACAAAGTGGCCGTCCATGATGTCGAGGTGCATCCAGTCGGCTCCGGCTTGGACAGCACGTTGCACCTCAGCACCGATGCTGGAAAAGTCCGCCGCCAGCAGCGACGGGGCGATCACCTTGTCATGATGGGATTTCTTCGCAATCACGGGGTGATACGAAACACTTCGCGCCCGGCATGACACGGAAAATCTTTGTGCCGCGTTGTCTCTCATGCATGGGGTTTCGTATCCCCCTTCAACACTGTGACTGTGGAACTCCATGACCCGGCCTCGAAAATCCTCCTTTCGCAGCGCCCGGCCCCTTGGTAGGCTTCCGGCATGGTCAGTCTTGCAGAATTCAAGGAACAAGCCGCAGCGTTGTCTGTCGAGCAGCGAGCCTCGTTGGCGAGTTTCCTGCTCCACTCGTTGCCCGAACCGGATTATGATGTCTCCGACGAGGAAGTGGCCGAAAGACTGCGCCAGATGAAATCGGGTGAAGTCACTACCATTTCCATGGAAGAGTTGCGCGTAGGAGTATTTTCCGACCGGGGACGCTGATGCCTCGGTTTCATCCACTGGTCCGGCGAGATTTGGCTATCGCGATCCGTCATTATGATTCGATCAGCGATGTGCTCGGTGACGATTTCTGGACGAAGTTCGAGAAGGCTTGCAGCCTAGTGGAAACACATCCCGAGCGTTTTCACTTCGATCCCAGTGGCTGGCGACGCGCCAATCTCGAAAAATTCCCCTACCACCTGCTGTTTTTCGAAGAGCTTGATGGCGTGCGGATCATGACCCTGCGCCACGACCGCCGCAATCCCCGCTTCAACCTTCGGCGGAAATGAAACCGCTTAGGTGCGTATTTCTTCGAATCCTTGAAATCAAGGGGGGACTTAACCACTGACCGGGCGTTTTTAAACATGCGCAACATCACACAGGATTGTTAGTCTACGGGTATTCAACCAACCCCATTCGCTCGAATGAATCCATCATATTCCAGTCAATGCCCGATGTCCCGTTGTCTCCGCTGCTTTCAGATCATCACACTGACGATGTTACTCGGGGAGATTCCGACAGTTGCTCAGGAACAGACTGAGACTCCGAAGGAAGCGGTGAAAAAAGTCGGTAGCTATGTGTTCAAGCCGATCGAGATCAAGCCGTCGCCCTTTGGGGAGTATGAGGGGAGGTTTTTGTTCATCAATAAGGAATCGTCGCCCGTGAGAATCAGCGGATTTAACGAACCGCTCGATGGCACGTTTGAACCGAGATTCGTCGAATTCCAGATGCTCAAGGACGGAACGTGGGAGAATATCCCGGTGGGCTATTGTGGCACGGGAGCGCAGGATTTCGCCATGCAGCCGGGCAAAAAATATGAGTTCGTCACGAGCCTGGATTCTTTCAAAGAGCAGGATGCTCCACTCAACGGTAAGATCGGAGTGGACGGATACTGGTCGGAGCCCTTCGTGCTGGATTGGAAGAAAGACCGCAATGGCGGAACGTTCGAACTGGCAAGGAAGCAGAACCTAGAAAAAGCGCGGGCGCTTCTTGCCAAGGCGGGATTTAAAAAAGAACTGCTGAAAGGGGATGACTTCTGCGGCAGGCTTCTTCAGACCATGATGAAGGAAACGTCTGCCAAAGGCATCGAGGGTTCCTTCCATCCGTTCGCGGGCAAGCTGGATGTCACTCCCGGCATTGAATTGAACGGCTCCATTCGAATTGATTTTCCTCGTGACGGGCGCGGAGAATACCAAGGCTGGTTCGTTCTGGATCCTAGCAGATTCAGCCCGGCATGGTTTCGAAAGGCGGTGAAGCAGCATGTTGAGGCGAGCGAGTGGGGTGAGGGTGTTGAGATGAAATTGGACGACGGTTCGAGTTTCAATTCGCCGTTTTACCTGTGCATCAAATACGTGCCGTTGGATCATGCGAAGCAGCCGTCGAAGGAAGATTCCGAGAAAGTATTCAGAAACATGCTGGGAGTCATGGACGGCTGGCTGAAATAACCGCTCCGCTGCGAACGAAAAAATTTTCCGCGTGCGGGTAGACCCGGCACCCTCCAATCTCTCGGCGTGGACGACGAAAGCCCGATCATTGATTTGCAGAGCGACGCCTATTTCATGGGTCAGGCGTTGCGTGAGGCGCGCAAGGCCTATGCTGCCGGCGAGGTGCCGTGCGGAGCCGTGGTCGTGAAGGAAGGCCGGATCATCTCGCGGGCATGGAACCAGGTGGAGACGCTCAAGGATGCCACCGCCCATGCGGAAATGCTCGCCCTCACCGCCGCACAGGAAAAGATCGGCGACTGGCGTCTGGAAAAATGCACGCTCTACGTGACAAAGGAGCCCTGCCCGATGTGCGCCGGGGCCATCGTCCACTGCCGCCCCGAGCGGGTGGTCTTCGGTTGCCCGGATCCCAAAGGTGGTGCGGCCGGCGGCTGGATCAACCTGCTGGAAGCCAATCCGCCCCTCAACCATCGCTGCGATGTGACTTCCGGCGTGCTTGGCGAGGAATGCGTGTTCCTGCTGCAGAGTTTCTTCCGCGAGGCGCGGGAGCGCAAAAAACTGGAGCGCGGTGCGGAATCCGGTGAGATTGAAAATTGAACCGCCAAGACGCCAAGGTCACCAAGTTGTTCAGTTAAGAACCAGTATTGGCTTGGCCCGGATTTCAATGAAAGTCCCTTCACTTGGCGCGCTTGGCGTCTTGGCGGTTCCAGCATCTTTCTCCCCCACGCTTGCAGTCCCCGCTCCGGCCCGTTAACACCCTCCCGTGGCAGCTAAAGCAAAACCCTCGTCCCCCGGCGCCGGAAATTTCTTCGCGGTGGTCGGCAGCGATGACGGCATGGTGCGGGAGAAGGCGCTGCATCTCTACACCCAACTCACCGGCGGCGTGGACGACGGCTTCACCCACGAGACCATCGACGGCATCGCGGACAACTCGGACTCCGCTTTCGAGATCTGCTCGTCCACCGTCCAGGCCCTGCAAACCATCCCGATGTTCGGCGGCGACAAGGTCGTGTGGCTGCGCAACGCGAATTTCCTCGGCGACAACGTGACCGGCCGCTCGCAGCGCACCGAGTCCGGTGTGGAAAGCCTCCGCAAGACGCTCGAAAGCGGCCTGCCGGACGGCGTGAAGTTTCTTCTAACAGCCCAGGGCGTGGACAAGCGCCGGGCCTTCTGGAAATTCATCGAAAAAGCCGCGGACGTGCAGGTCCACGACCGCATCGACACCAGCCGCGACGACTGGCAGGATCAGGTGGCCGCGCTGGTCAACCGGCGTGCGTCGGAACTCGGCCTCGATTTCGAGCCAGACGCGCTGGCGATCTTCGTCATGCTCGCCGGCGAGCAGTCCCAGCAGATCGGCAACGAGCTTGAGAAACTCGACCTCTACCTCGGCCCCGAACGCCGCACCATCACCGAAGACGACGTGAACGTGCTTGTGCCACTCAGCCGCGCCGCCGTCGTGTTCGAGATCGGCAAGGCCATCCAGAACGGCAACGCCGCGCGCGCCATCCAGCTCATCGACCAGCAGCTCGAAGCCGACGAATCCGCCATCGGCATCATGCGTGCCTCGATCATCGGGGTTGTTAGAAACCTCTTCATGGCGCGGCTCATCATGGACCGTTTCAAGGTTTCCGCTGCGAACTACCAGTCGTTTTCGGGCGCTCTCAACCGCCTGCCCGAGCAGGACCGCGCCTGGCTGCCGCAGAAAAAGGATGGCAGCGGCGTGAATGTCTTCCCGATCTTCCTCTGCGCCGCCAACGCCCAGAACTTCGACCTCGCCGGCCTCCAGCACGTGATGGAAGCCACCCAGAAGGCCGATCAATTGCTCGTCACCACCGGCCTCGACCACCGGCTCATCCTGCACCGGTTGATCGTGGAGATCGCATCTGCTAGAAAAGCTCCGGTCAGAAAACCTGCTGCGGCGCGCTCAGGACGCTGACAGCACCAGCGTGCCAGCCAGTTTTTTCGCCGCTTTCTCGAAGGTAACGAGCGTGTGTCCTTCCGCCCGGCTCTCACCATGGATGAGACAGTCCACAAATCCGGGTTTGGCGCTGGCGAGATTCGGCAGGGCGAGCACCGCAATTGCGGTTGGCGAAACGATGACACCACTGTGCTGAACAAAGCTTGCGATGGCTGCGATGGCGTCTGATTTCGAGAGTTGATAGAAAGTCTGCAGCGCGAAGTAGGCTTCGGCGAGAACGAGTTCGCTGACGTGGATGGGGACATCGGCGGCGCGTTGCTCCGCCATGAATTCGGAGGCGAGTTGGAACTGTTCCGGTGGCTGGGAGACGAGAATGCGCAGGACGAAAGACGTATCGAGGCTGACGCTTGCGTGTATCATGGCTTCACTTTGGAAAAGCCGAGCTTTTCCGCAGACTCGGCGGCCCAGCCTTGGGCAACGGCCTGGCGAATTTCGTCCATATCGTGGCTCATGCCAGGTTTGATGTAGGGACGGGTGATCGCCAGCCACGGAGCCGCTTCGAGTTCCGCCTCGGTGAGTTCAGCGCGTGGCGGCTGGGTTTCCAGTTTCTGCGGGCCGTCCAACCAAGACTGGAAAAGCTCCACCGCCACGGAACGGATCGGCCGTCCTTCCATCGCACTGCGGGCTTTGACCCGACGATAGAGGTCATCTGGGATATCGAGCGTTGCTTTCATGCAATACAGTTTCCTGTATTCCCGGGAAACGTCAAGTTTACAGCTCACCCCAGCTTCTCGCTCACCGCCGCCCACACTCGCCCGGTTTCCAGTTCCTTCTGGCACCGCATATCCATCGGGCATTTGGCGAGCAGGCATGGCGCGCACTCGACGTGGCGCTTGACCACCGCGTGCCGTCTCCCGAGCGGGCGTTTCCATGCCGGATCATTCGGGCCGAAAAGCGTCACGCAAGTGCCTCCGACGTGGGCGGCGAGGTGTGGCAATGATCCATCCGCCGCCACGACCAGCCCGTGCACCGCCAGCAATGGCAACGCCCCGGCCAGCGGGGATGCTTGAAAAAACTCCACGCCTTCCCCGAGATTCGCCGCGAGTTGTTTTCCAAGTCCGCGACCACCATCCACACCGGCGATGGTCACTCGTTTCCCCGCCTCTAACAAATTTTTGCCGGTTTCCAACCACCTCTCAAGCGGCCACTCGTGGCTCGCGCCGAAATCCGAGCCCGGGCATAACAACACCGCACCTGCCACCGGCTCGATGCCGATCGCCGCGGGCGCGAAAAACTCCGGGTTCAACGTGTGGATGCCCATTTGCTCGACCGCGGCGAGATAATACCTCACCCGGTGCTCCAGCGGCTTTTCCGACAAAACCAGCGGATGCGTGAGCAGTTTCCCGACCTTCCGCTCATCTGGCCCCAAACGTCTTGGCACGCCCGCGATCTTCACCGCGTCCGCCGCGAATCCCGGCTCCCAGACCAGCGCCGCCTGCCACTTGCCACGGATCTCCGCCGCTGCCGCTTTTGCCTTCTGTTTCTGCGAAAACGCCAGCACTTCGAGTCCCGCGAGGGTCTGCCAGAAATCCTTCTGCTCCTCGCGGCACAGGATTCCGATGCCCAGACCCGATGCCATCAGCGCCCGCACCGCAGGCACGGCGAAACACGCTTCATCCCATCGCTCCGGCGCCGCCACCAGCATGTCTCCTCCGTTGGTCACCCACGCACCCTAACGTGTCACAACGCCGGCGGAAACCGCAAAAACCCGGTCCGCCCATGTTGCTTGTGCCCTTGCGTGTTGGCGCTCCTGTTTTAAGCTCCGCCCAATGAGTCGGCGGAATGTGATTCTGAGAGCAGTGTTGGTAATCGTCTTCGTGTGGGCAGTGGTGTGGGCCATCCGCAGCTATGCGGGCTCCAGAAAGATCACCGCGGAGCGGCTCAACCGCGAGATCGCTGCCGCGAATTTCGCCGATTGGTCGGGCAACGAAACGCCGGATGCCGCCGAGGCGAAAAACCGTGAGAAGAAACTCCGGGACATCGCCTCGCTCGTGAACGGCCTGGATTTCCAGGAACGCGAAAAAAACCGCCAGAACCGTTCCGGCGAGGCGTTTTTCCGCAAGCTCAGCCCGAAAGAGAAGTCGCTGTTCATCGACCTCACGGTCATGGAATCGATGAACCGTTTCATGGAGGCGCTCGATTCCATGCCGCCGGAACAGCGACGGAAATTCGTCGAGCAAGGCCTCAAGGAAATCGAGCAAGGCCACACCCAGGATGAGATGGCACGTGCCAAGGAACTCGGCTCGGACCTGCTGGACAAGATCAGCAAGGAGGGTATGCGTGCGTATTTCGAAAAATCCAGCGCGGACACCAAACTCGACCTCGCCCCACTCATGGAGGCCGTCAACGAAACGATGCAGGGCCTCCGTGGCAATGAATTCGGCCCGCCACGCCAGCAATGATGAAACGCCGCGCATTCACCCTCGTCGAACTGTTAGTCGTGATCGCCGTGATCGCGGCACTCGCCGTCATCGGCATCGGGATCGGCAGGTCAGTGCTCGCGAAGTCACGCCAGGCCGCCTGCCTGAACAACCTGCGTTCGCTCGGCGTGGCGCTGGAAAGCTACCTTCAGGAACACAACCGCATCCTGCCGAAGCTCGCCGCAGGCCGCGCTTCGAAGACCGATGACATCCCGGTGCTCGAAACCGTGCTGCTGCCCTACGTGCAAAGCGCGGACTCCTTCAAATGCCCGCAGGACTCGAAGCAGTATGAAAAATCCGGGTCCAGCTATCTGTGGAACTCGACGCAGAGCGGCGTTCCGGTTTCCGAGATGGTGTTCTTCGGCATCAAGGACCGGCCGGACAAGATCCCCCTCATCACCGACAAGGAGGCCTGGCACCCCGGCGGCACCAATTTCCTTTACGCGGACCAGACCAGCTCCAACCAAGTCCGCTTCGCCGCGGGTAACTGACCATCGGAAGAAGTATGAACCGCAGATGGACGCAGATGGACACGGATTTCAACTGGGAAAGGAAGAGCGTTCAACAGGAGTTAACAGAGGAAACAGAGAATTCAGGAATTCGGGTGATAGCCCGCATCATCCAGAAAGTAAGTTTAAAAAACGATCTGTTTTACACCAATTCTTCTGCCCTCTGTTACCTCTGTTTCCTCCTGTTCAAATCGCAAACGCGTTTCACGTTCAAGAGCCTCGCCCCGTTATCTCAGGCGGCTTCCGAAGCAATCTTCAGCATCCATTCCAATCTCCATCATCCGCGTTCATCCGCGTCCATCTGTGGTTCAAGTCCCTCCATCTAACCGCTTCACCCCATGCTCGAAGCCACCGGCCTCACCAAATCCTTCGGCGGCAAGCCCGCGCTCACCGACTTCTCATTCAAGGTCCGCCGCGGCGAGATCTACGGCCTGTTAGGCCACAACGGCGCGGGCAAGAGCACCACGCTGGGCATCATCCTCGGCATGGTCATGCCGGACGCGGGCGAGGTCACCGTCGGCGGCGTTTCGGTTCTAACAAACCGTTCGAAGGCGCTGCGCAAGGTGGGAGCCATCTTCGAGGCCCCGGCCTTTTATGACTACCTCAGCGGCTGGGAGAACCTCAGGATCCTGATGGGCTACTCCGGCGGCTTCGATGCCAAAGCCGCCATCGAAACCGTCGAACGCGTGGGCCTCTCGAAGCGCATCCACTCGAAGGTGCGCACCTACAGCCACGGCATGCGCCAGCGCCTTGCGCTCGCCCAGTCGCTGCTGCCAGAGCCCGAGGTCCTGCTGCTGGACGAACCCACCGACGGCCTCGATCCCGAGGGCATCAAGTGGTTCCGCGACTTCATCCTCGGCCTGCGCGACGAACGCGGCATGACCGTGCTCTTCAACTCGCATCTGTTAGCCGAGGTCGAACTGATGTGCGACCGCGTCGCCATCCTGCGCGAAGGCAAACGCGTTTACGAAGGAGCCGTCGGCGGGCTGCACGAGGACGACCAGGTTTTTGATGCCGATCTCGAACCCTGGGAAAATGCCCTGCCCCACATCCACGCCATGGGCGGCGATATCACCACTCCCGGCCGCATCCACCTCCCGCACGGCACCGATCCCGCCGCACTGGTGGAATCCCTCGTCCACGCCGGCATCCGCGTCCGCGCCCTTGCCCCCGTCCGCCGTTCGCTGGAAGATCTATACATGGAGATCCTCAACGGCGCGGGGAGTCCGAATTGATCCGGTCTCATCTCACTTCTTGGCTCGCCATCCGTGATGCCGTGCATACGTTTATTTCCATGCGTAAAGCCTGCCTCCAAGCCGTGTTGGGAATTCTGTTTGCTCCGTTGCTCGTCGCGGCTCCGCCGAAACACCCGGTATACAAGCCGGACCGCTTGATCGAATACAAGAAGCCGGAGGGCAAACCGCTCTCGCTGCATGTGTTTCTGCCGCCGGATTGGAAAGCCACGGACAAGCATCCGGCGGCGGTGTTTTTCTTCGGCGGCGGCTGGGTCGGTGGCTCACCCAGTCAGTTCTATCCGCAGGCGTCCCACTTCGCGCAGCGCGGAATGGTGGCGATTTCCGCCGACTACCGAACGAAAGGCTCGCATCACACCAGCCCGAAGGAATGTGTGGAGGACGGCAAGTCCGCCGTGCGCTGGGTGCGCGCGCATGCCGCCGAGCTCGGGATCGACCCGGAGCGCATCGCGGTCGGCGGAGGTTCGGCGGGTGGGCATGTGGCGGCGGCGAGCACCTTCTGTCCCGGTTTCGACGCAGCCGGTGAGGACCTAACGGTTTCCACCCGTGCCAACGCGCTCATTTTGTTCAACGGGGTGGTGGACAACGGCCCGGACGGCGGCTGGAACCAGAAGGAGGTGATGGATTACTGGAAGAAAATCTCGCCGGCGCACAACATCCACAAACCGGTGCCGCCCACCGTGTTTTTCCTCGGCAAAAAGGACGTGCTGATCCCTGTGAGCACCGCGGAGCGTTTCAAGAAGAACATCGAAAAGGCCGGCGGACGCTGCGACCTCCATCTCTATGACGACTGCGCCCACGGGTTTTTCAACAAGGAGCCGCAGCTCACGGAAACCATCAACGAGGCGGACGCGTTCCTCGTCTCGCTCGGGTGGCTGCAGAAGCCGTGAGCCGGGCGATGCTGCATCAATCGGGACTGGCGGGCGGATTTTTCTGATGTAGCATGCCGCCATGACCATCACCCGCAAGATCGTTGTTGATGAAAATGGCGAACCGACGGATGTCATCATTCCTTACGGACAGTTCGTGGAGATGATGGAGGCGTTTGGTCTCGATTTGGGGGAAGCCGAACAGGCAGAGTTGCGCGAAGCACTGGGTGATGGCCGCGACAAGCGCCGGGAGAATTTCGTGTCCGCCGCAGACGTATGAGGGAGATCCTCTACCACCGCCACGCGGTTCGTTACCTGAAAAGGATGCCCGAGGACCGCAAGGATCAGGTCAAGCTGCGTGTGGGTGGATACCGGCTGATTTTCAGAGTTGCTGAGAATATAGAGGTTCTCCACGTCGGCCCGCGGGGGGACATTTACTGAAATCGACCTCACCCATGCTTTTCCTCCAACAACTCCGCAGCGAGCTCCGCAAACTCTTCGCCCGGCCGCGCACGTGGATGGGATACGGCGCTTTCCTCGTGATGGAATCGCTGATTCTTTTCGTCTTCAAACTGAAGGGCGGCCAGGAATTCATGCGCCGCAGGATGGAGCGCAATGGATTGGAATTCGGCACATTCTACAGCTCTCTGACGATTACGTTCATGATCATGTTGTTCAGCATGCTCATGTTGGGCTCCATTTATTTTGCATTGGTCGCCGGAGACATCGTCGCGAAGGAGGACGAGGACGGTAATCTCCGAATGGTATTCGCCAGACCCATCAGCCGTTTGCGGTTGCTGCTGGTGAAATACACGGCCGTGTCGCTTTACACATTCACGTTTGTGATATTTGTCGGAATTACAGGTTATGCCATGGCCGTTGCCGCAATAGGGTGGCAGGGAGGATTGTTTGTAATGGAGCAGAAGATGAAGGTCTTTGCCGCTTATCCGGCGTGGTTCGAAGGAGCACAGAGACTGTCTTTGGGTGCGATTGGAATCGGCTTGAGCATGATCACGGTCTCATCCTTCGCGTTCATGTTTTCGTGCTTCAAGATCAAGCCCGCGGCGGCGGCGATCATCACGCTGAGCATCCTGTTCGTGGACATGATCCTGCAGTTCTTCCCGTTTTTTGAGCCATACCTGAGCTACTTCGTCACCTGGCGGATGAGCACATGGGTGTTCTTGATGGAGCAGCACATCTCGTGGCCGAAAATCGTGGAATCCTACGCCTTCCTCGGCGGACTGAACATCACCTTGTTCGTGATCGGCTGGCTGGCGTTCCAGACGCGGGATTTCAAGACGTAGGCGCGCTGGTGACAGCGCGGGGACCTTCAGTCCGCCAGCTTGTTCTGGTTGATTTCAATGCGTGAGGAATACTCCCTGCGCAGGGTGGCGCGGGTTTCCTCGATGGCTTTGCCGCGTTTCACGGCTTCGAGCGCGGAGTGAATTTCGGGTTTGGCCTGTTCAAAGGTTTGCGGTTCCGCAGGTTTGCGACCGGTGACCTCGACGAGGTGCCAGCCGAGGTGACTGCGGACGAGGGACGGCTGGTTCATGGGCAATGAGAATACCGCAGCCGCGAAATCCTCGGGCAGCCGCCTGCGGGTCATCCAGCCGAGCGAGCCGCCGGTGTCATTGGTGGCGGGGTCCTCGCTCAACTCTTTTGCGAGGGCGGCGAAGTCCTTGTGCTTTTCCGTTAGATCCGCGAGCGCCGACTTGAGCATCGCCTCGGCCACTTCCGGCGGGTGGTCGAGCGTGGGCAGGAAAATGTGGCGGACCTCGACACGTTCGGGAACAACCAGTTTGTCCCGGTGATCGTCGAACCACTTCAGCGCCTCGTCATCTGTCACCTTGACGAGAGGTCCGGTTTTCAAGTCCACATATTTTTCCTGCTGGATTCGCGCCGCGAGCCGGTCGCGGAGTTCCTTCACGCTCGTGATGCCTTGCAACTTCATCGCGCGCTCCATCTCGTCCGTTGATGGGAAACGAGAGGTCATGAGGGCCAGTCGTGCGTCAATCTCACCGCTGGCAACCTTAAGGCCGGGCGCAAGAACCGCCGCTCTGGAACGCAGCAACTCCTGATCGATCAATTCATCAAGCGCGGCATTGCGTTCGGCCCTGAGGTTTTCCGCAGTCATCGAATCAATGGCCTTGCTCTCCAGCCAGAGGCGTTCACGGACCGCCCGTTCGAGCTGGCTGCGGGTGATGGGATGGCCGAGCACGCGCGCGACAACGTCTCCGGTTTCAGTTGCGGATGCCGGAACCAGCCTACGGAGGATCGCGAAATCGGTCCAAGCCTCTCTCAGAAAGAAGAGGCCCACCGTGACAAGGATACCGGTGAAAAATGTTTGTCCGAGTTTGCTCATGTAGCCAGCGGGCGCAGGGCGCTCATCGCCGACATGCGATCAGATTTTTCACAGAAAGCCAAAGGATTCCGGAAACACGCCGCAAGGCTTGAAGCACGGACCGTGTGGGATAGAAAAGCCCGATGGGTTTCGCCTTTGTCATCATTCCGCTGGTGGTTTCCATGCTTTGGTTGCTGTCCATCCGGCCGTATTGCCAGCGCCACAGGAAAGGGCACACCCCGGGAGCGAACATCGGTGTGACGTTCTGGGTGGACTGGCAGGAAGCCGGAGAGATTGCCAGAGCGAGGGGAGATTCCGGCATGATCATGGTCTGCCGTCTGGTATTCTGGCTGCAGGTTCTCACATTCGTCATTTTTGCTTCCGCCGCGTTCAGGCATTAGATCGCATATTTCCCAACATTGTTTTGGATTCCACAAGCGCGACATCGCAATCCTGATATCCACCGTGCGCCTTGCAGCACGGTGTCACGGCACCTGTTTGACGGCCTCGCGGTTCGGCAGCATGATGTCGGGACGTTCGATCCCCTTTGTCGTTACGACCACGATCTTGCCTGCGATGCGGATCTTTTTCCCAATCAGCTCCTGAAGTCCGGTTTTCGCAAGATCCGATGCCGGGCCCGTGAACTTGATCAATCCACGAATATCGTTCTGCCCCGGTGGTTTGGAGAAAAACAGGCAGATGCTCCTGGGTCTGCCATTGATTGAAACGGATTGTAGGATGCCTTCGACGATCACATTGTTGTTATTGTTTTGAATGAGTTTCTCATGGTCGTTCCAAGGAATGAGAGGAGTTTTTTGCAGCGGAGCCTGCGTTTGTTGGGTCGTGGCGGGTGTGGAAGTCACGTCAGCCGCCTTGGCGACATCGTCGGCGCTCCGCGGTGGAGTGGTCGGGCGCGCTGCCGTTTCGGAAACGGTTGTAGCAACCGCGGTTGGCGCGGTTGGTGGATTCTCGGAAACAGTCGGCATTGGTGCCGGGCTCGGCACGGCTGGCAGCGGATCCACCACCACGGCGGTTACCGCGGATTGTTGTTTTGGCTCTTTTGCATGGCGGTGCGTCCACCACCAACCGGCCAGTCCCGCACCTGCTAGAAACAGAGGAATGCCCACCCGCAATAGAACACGCCGCGGTGACGACCTGACCGGGGTGGCAACTCGGAGCGCCGGTTTTCCAGCAAGTGCCGACGACTCCATCGAGATAAACGCGGCGAGCGCCTGCCGCACTTCGGGAAGGCTGATGGTCGCGGCGTTCACGCGCAGCCATTGGATCCATCCGCCGAGGCCGCGCACTGCGGGATCGTCGTGGTTCCAGTCGTTCCATGCTCCGAGGTTTTCGGCAAGGCTGGCGATGGACTCCAGTCCGCGTGAACCGGCTCCAGTGCCCAGACGTCTCAGTGGCGAGATCCAGAAGATGAAACGAGACCCGTTCCCGGCATCGGCGAAAACGATGGAGTGTGTCATGGTATCCACCCAGACCGCCTCCTCGGCCAGTGCTATGGACAGCAGCTCGCTGACTTCCAGCGCCTGCATGATGATC
>CANBTO010000051.1 GCA_947372405.1 Verrucomicrobiaceae bacterium | reverse complement strand
CACCCACGACTCAGCCGCGAGTCCCACGAAGTGAAAGGCGCGAGCCTGACATGCGGGAACTCATCGACTGGCGAGCCGGATGCGAGAAATTCGCCCGTCCGGTTCTGAGGGAGGGCTGGGGCAGCAATGCCCCATCCCTACCTCTATTTGGCGCCAACGCCAGGCCACTTCATGTCTAGGATAACTTTGTTGTCCTGCACCCGCCGAAAAACCGCAGCCAAAAGAAATCTTGGCAAAGCGGGACGGAGAGCTAGTCTCGCAGCTAATGATTTTTTTAAAATCTTCTAATTTCATGAAATCCAAGTCTCCAGGGAGCAGTCTTCATTTCAGAATTTCAGAATTTCAGTTTTCAGCGTTTCCGCTTTACCCAAGTCCCCCCCTTTTTCCCGTCCTCCGGTCCGGCCCAACGGCTGTTTCAGGAGTCGCCCGCCATAAGCAAATTCCTAGAAGTTCATCTACGACGTGAAAAAAGACCGCTTCCTCTGGGACCTTGCGAAGCTCAACCAAGACGCATTCAGGTTGATGAAACCACAGACAGAAAACAAATGGCATGAGAAAACGGAAGCAGCAGAGGTTTGGGAGATTGGAACCAGTCGTTTCATTTCGAGTTCGAAGTGACGGATTCTCCGTTCTCTCTGTTTCCTCCCTTGGCCCGCCATAGCCCGGAGGGCGAAGGGGGCTATTCCAATTCTTCTCTCCAATCCGCTCACCCGAAGAGGTAATTCCAAACACAGGAAGTCAATCCCATGCCAACGCTGCTCTTCCAAAGAATCGACTCGATCCATCACCGTTTCCGGCTTTGCCGGGCTGCGCTGTTGCTGCTCTTGGCCCTGCCCTCCGCAGTCCGGGCCGAGGATTACACCTACACAATCAGCAATGGCACCGTCACCATCACGAAATACATCGGCCCCGGTGGCGCGGTTAGCATCCCAGGCACGATCGCTGGCCTGCCAGTCACCACCATCGGGTCTGGAGCGTTTTTTTACTGTAGCAACCTGACGAGTGTGACGATCCCGGCCAGTGTCACCAGCATCGTAGACAACCCGTTCTACGTTATCTGTAACCAACTGACTTCAATCACAGTGGATCCGCTCAACTCCTCCTATAGCAGTAGCGACGGAGTCTTGTTCAACAAGTTAAAAACAACCATCATCGTATATCCTAAGAATAAAGTTGGAAACTACATCATTCCTTCTAGCGTGACAAGCATTGGGGATCATGCGTTCGAGCAGTCCCTGAGACTGGACGATATCGTCATTCCGAACGGAGTCACCAGCATCGGGTATATGGCGTTCCATAACTGTCCCAGTCTAAAAACTGTGACCTTCTCCGCCAGTGTTACAAGTATTGGTGTGTGGGCGTTTGAACATTGCGATAACCTGAGCCAGGCAATCTTCTTGGGGAATGCCCCGCCTCAGCAACAAAACTTCAACTGGGGAGTTGGAAGCGGTACAGTTTATTTCTACCCAGGAACCACCGGTTGGGGTGGTTCTGCGTGGGCAGGTTGGGAGGTCCGGTCGATAACCACGTATCCCCCGTGGGCCGCAACTTCGTATCGTGATGCCACCTCAGGATGGATTCCATTGCTTTTTTCCGAACACTCATTGTGCCATGCTTCCGGATTTCTCTATCATACTGGAGGTTGGAGCGCGAATTTCGGTGAGTCCAACAAAGCCCTATATTCACAAGTCCAAGCCAACGGCACGGTTGACAACTGGAATACAACATCGCCCCTGCCCGACGCGGTCCTCGACCATGCCGGAGTGGCGGCCAACGGTTTTGTCTATGTGCTGGGTGGCAATCATGTCATACCTGACGGCAGTGATTGGGGCTCGCATTACGAGATTTCCAATGTCGTTTATTATGCCAAAATCAATGCCGATGGCAGTCTCGGCCCCTGGTTGACAGCCAGTCCATTGCCTCAGCCCATCTTCTGGCTGAGCGCGTCGGCATGGAACGGCAGGATTTATGTCATCGGTGGCTGGAATGGCTCGTCCCTGAGCAACGCCGTCTATTCGGCCAATATTCAAACCGACGGAAGCCTCTCACCCTGGGTTGTCCAGAGGGTCCTGCCCGATGCTGTTTACACGCAGGCTCAGGTCTCCAACGGGCTGCTTTACGTGCTTGGCGGGATGGTCAACGGGGCCACGCAGGTTCAGAACAACGTTTACTACACAAGAATCAACGTCGATGGCACCTTGGCTCCCTGGAACGCGGGGACTCCCTTGCCCCTGCCGTTGGCCAATTTTGGTGCCGTCGCGTCAGGAGGTCGGATCTATATCACCGGCGGCTGGAATGGCGCGACGCAGACAAAAGGATTCTACTCGGCGCCCGTGGGGGCAAATGGAGCCATCGGTTCCTGGTCTGCAAACACCCCCCTGCCGCTAATATTGCACCAGCACGCGATGGCATCCAGCGAGCAGCATATATTCTTAAGTGGTGGAGTTAGCAACATAGGCGTTGAAGGCAATGTCTATTCCAAGCCCCTTCTCCCGCTCCTCTCCACCCCCGACATCCTGCCGCCGCGCACGACTCTCACCATCGGCACGCCCAAGTTCGGCACCACGCCGTTCATCTCGCGCAGCACGCCGCTCAGCCTTTCCGCTGTCGATGACTCGCAGGGCGTTGGCGATGGGCTCGGCATCGGAGTCGCATCCACGCACTGGGCGCTCGATGGCGGCGGCTTCACGGCGTCCACGAATTTCACGGTGCCCACCGACGGCAGCCACTGGATCAGTTATTACAGCGATGACACGCTCGGTAACGTCGAGACGATCCAGTCGGTGGCCGTGGCGGTCGATGGCACCGCGCCGGTTTCGGCCTTGGCGGTGGGTTCGCCCAAGGCGGTGCTGGGGACGGGCGACATCGTGGTGACTTCCGCGACCCCGCTCAGCGTCACGGCCCAGGACCCGGTTACCAACGGTGTGGCCTCGGGCGTGGACCAGATGTTTTACGGCCTGGCCGGAGCGGCGGATGTCCCGTTTCTAACACCATTCACGCTGCCGAATGTGGAGGGAGCGCATGCCATCAAGCTGTTGTCCAGCGACCACACGCAGAACCACGAGACCGAACACACGCAGACGGTTTACCTCGACGCCACTCCGCCCGCGACCTCCGTCCACACCAGCCAACCCGCCGTTCAGGGCGGCGACGGCGGCCCGCCCGTGCTGCCGGCCGGGGCACTCATCAGTTTCACCGCCGCCGATCCCGTGTCGAATGGCACCGCCGCCGGGGTCAACCACACCGAGTATTCCATCAACAACGGCCCGACGCTCAGCTACAGCGCGGCCTTCGGAATCGGTGACGGCATCACGACCTTGCGCTACCGCAGCATCGACAACGTGGGCAACACCGAAGGCTGGATCACGGTTTCCTATAGGGGCGGCACGTCTTTTGACAGTTGGCGCTCCGCCCATTTCACGGCCGCGCAGTTGAACAACCCGGCGATCAGCGGGCCGAATGCCAATCCCGCCGGTGATGGCGTCACGAATTTGGCAAAGTATGCCTTGGCCATGGACCCATGGGTTTCAAGTCGTCAGGGCTGGCCCACCGGCTCGGTGTCGAACAACCACCTGGTGATGGAATACACCCAGGTGACCGCCGCGACCGATGTCACTTATGCGCCTCAGAAATCCACCGGCCTGAGCGGCCCGTGGATCGCCGCCACCGACGAGATCCTGCCGCGCGGCGTCCATGCCACCACGCAAACGCTGCGCATCCGGAATCCCGATTTGGTCAGCCAAACCCCGTCGGGCTTCATGCGCCTCGGCCTCAGCCTCAATGCGGCCGCGGTTCAGGCTCCGCAGGCGATGCCGGCTCTAACGAATTCGCTGGCATCAGGTTCCGCCGGGGTCACGGCAGGCAGGATTGCGGATCAGGTCCAGCCGGTCGTTTCGTCGGATGTCCGTGTGGCCTTGCCGGTCGTTCCAGCGGAGCGGGCACCCGTCGCCGCACCACCGGACGGACCCGCGCCCGATTTCGGCCGGGGCAACCGCCGGGTGGCAATGACCACGTTTCCGCATTCCCACAGTTCCGCGCACGCCGCCATTTCCACCCTCACGCCCCAAGGCGGCGAGGTGCATGCCAAGGACGGCGGCGGAGTGATCATTCCGCCCGGTGCCATGACCGCCAGCCGCTCGATCACCGTGGCCCCGCTGCCCGCCGATACGATCCTCCCGCAGAATTTCATCCCGGTCGGTCGTGGTGTTAGAATCGGCCCCGCCGGTGCCCGGTTCGAGCAACCCGTGACCATTGAGCTGCCCTATCAGCGGGCGGGCCTGCCTGCCGGAGTCATGGAAAGCGATCTGGCCATCCATGCCTGGAACCCGGAGACGCGTGTATGGGAAGTGCTGCCATCGGCAGTGGACATGGATCATCAGATTGTGCGGGCGCAGACCGGAAAATTCACGCTTTGCCAAATCATGGTCGCGAAGGCGGATCGTTGAACGAATTGGAATGTCAGCAGCCTTGCGTCTGTCCGGAGTTAATGGATCGGTGTGTAATGACAAAGGGACACAATGCCAAAGCCGATCCCAAGACCCAGGTCGTTCCATCGTCATCCCAATTCTCCATCCCATTCTCACGGACCGCCCGGAGGATCGGTCCCTGCCATTCCAATCTCATCCGCTAACATGACCCTCACAATTCCGTGATGCCACGTGAATGAATCGCTGGACATGAAAATTCAAGGACCCCTACCCCCCGTTCTTCCACCCGGATTGGAGGTTTGACGGACCCTGCCCCGTGCGGACATGATTTTCGAAGACGTAGGATCGTCAGGGATGAGCAAAATCACGTTGAACAATTATCGGGACTGCAAGGACTATGGGGAAATCGTGGCGGCGGCCGGCAGGATTTTGGCGCGGCAGCGACATGTCCCGCCGATCGAGGTGTTCGTGGAACTGGGTCTCTTGATGGCGGTCGATGTGACAAGGTGGAAGCGCGGCGAGGTGCCGTATCTTGAGCGGGTGATCCGGTGCAATTTGTCGCGGGCGGGACGCATCCTGCGGGTGCTGCGTTTCCATGCGCACGATTTGAATCTAAAACCCTCCATGACATGTTACCACCAGCGCAAATGCAAACGTCCGCTGCGTTTTTCCAAGAGCGGGGAGCATTTGATCGAGGAGGCGTATGCGAGACACTTCGTGGTGGTCGGAAAGAGCAATCCTTTAGCGGAAGTTGATACGGAGCGTCAGAGCGGCGGTGCGTGATGCACCCATGGAGGGGCGATGCATGATCGCCCTGACCATGAGGTGGCAATGGAACGCGCTTCGCTCACGTCATTGGCTTTCCATGGGCACGGCGGACATGTTTCGGCGTCGCTGCGCTATGCCGGGACAAGTCCGCCGCTCCGTGGGGGGAGAGGTCATAGCGACTACAGGCTGAGGCGGACGAAATCGAGGAGTTCGGCGTTGTTCATCTCGGTGAGGGCTTTTTCGGCTCCGCCGGTGAGGATGGAGTCGGCGGTGTCTTGTTTTTCGGTGATGAGGGCGTCGATCTTTTCCTCGAGGGTTCCGGAGGTGATGAATTTGTGGACAAGCACGTTGCGTTTCTGACCGATGCGGAAGGCGCGGTCGGTGGCTTGGTTTTCGACGGCGGGATTCCACCAGCGGTCGAAGTGGATGACGTGCGAGGCGGCTGTTAGGTTGAGGCCGGTGCCGCCGGCTTTGAGGGAGAGCACGAAGAACGGCGGGCCGTCGGGGCGCTGGAATTTCTCGACCATGTTCTGGCGTTCCTTGACGGGGGTGCCGCCGTGGAGGACGAGGCCGCGTCGGCCGAAGACAGTGGCGAGGCAGGATTCCAACGGATCGGTGAGTTCGCGGAACTGGGTGAAGATGAGCGCTTTTTCGCCGCGTGAGGCGATTTCCTCGCAGAGCTCGGCGAGGCGGGTGAACTTGGCGCTGTTAGACGGCTCGTAGTTGCCGGATTTGGTGAGTTGGTCGGGGTGGTTGCAGATTTGCTTGAAGCGCATGAGGTAGGCGAGCACGAGGCCGCGGCGTTGGATGCCGTCGGTGGCTTGGAGGTCCTTGGTGAGTGTTTGTGCGCTTTGTTGATAGAGCCGGGCCTGGGCGGGAGTGAGGCCGCAGAAGACCTTCATTTCGGTTTTCTCCGGAAGATCGGAGATGATGGATTTGTCGGTCTTGAGGCGGCGCAGGATGTAAGGCGAAACAAGGCGGCGCAGCGGGGCGAAGTGCGCGGAGTTGTCGCGGGTGATCTGTTTGACGAAGGTGGCGAACTGGCTGGAACTGCCTAACAGTCCCGGGTTGATGAAATCGAAGAGCGACCAGAGATCGCCGAGGTGGTTCTCGACGGGCGTGCCTGTGAGGGCGATGCGGGAGGCTGCCTTGAGTTTGCGGACGGCTTTGCTTTGGGCGGAGGCGTGGTTTTTGATGGCCTGGGCTTCATCGAGGATGACCCAACCCCAGCGGGTGGCGGCGGGCCAATCGAGGCGGGCGACCATGCCATAGGTGGTGATGACGAGGTCTGCGGCGGCGAGGGTGGTGGCGCTGGGTTTTTCGGTGTCGCCGGCGGAGCGGTGGGCGATGTGGAGGCGCAGGGTGGGTGCGAATTGGGCGGCCTCGCGCTGCCAGTTGCCGATGAGTGAGGCGGGAACGACTAACAGACATGGCGGGCTGCCGGGCATTTCCTGTTTTTTGCGCAGCAGGGCGGCGAGCACCTGGATGGTTTTGCCAAGGCCCATGTCGTCGGCGAGGCAGGCACCGAGGCCGGCACGGGCGCAGAACCAAAGCCAGTCGAGACCGCGCGCCTGATACGGCCGTAGCGTGGCGCGGAGGGCGGGCGGTGGTGGCGCGGCGTCCGGGGTGGTGAGGCGGCGTAGGGTTTCCTCGAGTTGTTTGCTTGCTTGGGCGAAGGCCCATTCGCAGTGTTCTTCAAGGTCTCCGGCGTCCTTGAGGTTGGCGGGCGCACCAGCTAACAGACGCATGCCTTCGATGAAGGAAATGCCGTCATTGGCGGCGATGGATTTCCAATGGTCGAGGGCTTGGCGGAGTTTTTCGCGATCCACTTCGATCCACTCGCCGCGGAACAGGACGAGGCCGTCGGAACCGGCGAGTAGTTGCTTGATTTCGCTGGCGCTGAGTTTTTGACCGTCGATGACGACGTCGAGTTTGAAATCGAGCAGGGCGTCGAGGCCGACGGAAGTGCCCTTTTTCTCGCCGATGGTGGCGGCGACTTGCGGGCGTGTGCCGCGTTTCCGCCACCAGTTCGGCAGTCTAACAAGAAGACCGGTGTCTTCGAAGGCGGGGATGTGGCGGAGGAATTCATAGGCTTCCGGCGGCGTCCAGGCGAGCGGGTGGAAGACATCGCCGGTCTCGACGAGCGAGGCCATGAGCGGGCAGGTTTTGGCGGCGGCGTGGAGCGGGGTGAGGAGCTTGAGCAGGGCGGCTTTGTTTTTTGCGCCGCTGTATTCCTGAAGCGCCTTGCCGAGCGGGACCTGGGTGAGGCGGCCGGATTGTGAGAGGCCGGAAGCGTAGGAGGCCATGAAGGCGAAGGGGCAATCCAGGTCGTTTTTCTGCTCCGCAAGGTGCAGGGTGACGCGGCCGACGCGGGACCAGGCGGGGGCGTGATGCTGGAGGAAGGCGGCGATGGATCTTTCGTTAGAAATCCGGACGCAGGTCCAGTTGGCGAGGCGGTGCCAGACAGCGAGGATTGCATCTGGCGAGAGGTATTCCGCACCGCGCATGGGCGGGGCGTTGAGTGTCCAGGTGGCGAGTTGGGTGGGCGCAGGCGGCGAGAGATCGGTATGCGGATCGCTGGTTTCGGGGAGTTGGCAGAGGGCGCGGATGAGGTGGTCGGCGATGGATTTCCAGAAGAGTGTGGAGGCATCGGCGGCTGGATCCGCAGGTTGACCGCCGAGGGTGATGAGGGCGGCGGGCTCGGATTTCGCGAAGGTTTCGTGAAGTGGGTTATTCGCATCATGGCAGATGACCACGCCGCCCGGTGTGAGGCCGAAGGCGCTGGAAACAAGGGGTGTGGAACTGATCGTTCGAACGATATCGGACATGACAGGCATGGCCATAAATGATCCGGGACGGGATGTCACCTGTTCCGCTTTCGTTCATTCGAGAGGAGGGGGAGTGTGTGAACCCCGGCAGCCTCATCCGAACGCCGTGGACATCACCCGTGGCGCGCCGTGTTGACGATCCGCGATGAGATTGTGAACTCTGCGGTTGAGCCTCGGATTCAAACCACTAATTTCACGAATGAACTCGAATGATCTCAAATCCAAATGCCTGCGGCGCAGCCTCTTCCCATTCATGACCATTCGCGTCATTCGTGGTTAAAATCCCTCTCCTTATCATGACACGCCGGATAGTCGGAGAACGCCCGGATGGAACGGGTTTTCAGCGCTTGAGTGACGGGCGGGAAAAATTCCTATGGTGCTGCCATTGGTTGGGATGGCACTGGGCCTTTGGACCGAATGATCCTACACCTGCACATTCAGGAAGGCGCCAAATCATTTGCCGGCGGGATCGAAATTATGGTTGTTAGATCTTCGGCTCGTGGCTCGCTTTTCTTCCGGCATCCGCTTTGCGCTTGCGGTCATTCAGTCTGCATGTCCGACACCTGACGGCTGTCGCATGGTATGGAGCGAGAAAAGTCTCGAAATACCTCCTCTGATTTTCCGCCTCCCACACACAGGTGGAGCCTCAATCCCTGCATGTGAAATGTTGATCACGAAAGAATACGGGCTTGTGGTAGGAACCACCAAGATTGAGGCGGTCCGGATCAACCGGAATCGCGTCTTCCGGAACTTCGGCAACATCACGGATCCATCCACGCTCCAGCAGCTTCGAGATACGCTGCTCGCGGTCTATCCTGCTGCTTCGCTTCTCCTTCTTGTCTTTACGCCGGGTCATGGGTGACTTCATGCCACACAGTTTGAACCGTGGCAGGTTTGGATTTCATGGTATCCGCCGAGTTTGAAAATTCAAGTCGCCAGCCGACTTGGTGGTGGATAGTGTCGGGTCATTCTCATGGAAGGGATCCAAGTTCTCGCTATCCTGCTGGTTTTGGCCATCCTCCTCTGGCTGGTGATCGGGCCGATCGCCGCGATGGTGAAGGCAGGAAGCGCTCAAAGGGAGGCGAGGGAAGCCCGTGATCAGGTCAACGCACTGATCGGACGGCTGAAATCGCTGGAAAACGAATTGCGCGAGCTCAAGCGCGGTGCGGTGCCTCTAACACAACAGCCGCCGGCAGATGTGGAGCCGGTTATATTGCGGACGAAAGTAGAAGAGCCGCAAATCGAGGAGGCTCCCGGTGTCGTTGACTGGTTGTTTGAGGAGGAGCGCGAGGCCGAAGCAACTACTCCGCCCGCGTTGCCGCAGCGGCGCACGTTGGTGGATTATGGCGATGCCAAGCAAGCGGAACTGCCACCTCAGTTGCCACCTCAACTGCCTGTAGAACCGAAGGAACCGTTTTCGCTGGAGAAATTCATGGGCGAGAAGATGTTCGCCTGGCTGGGCGGCGTGGCGATGTTTTTCGGAGTGATTTTCTTCGTGAAATATGCGTTTGAGAACAACCTGATACCGCCGCCAGTGCGGATCGCCCTTGGCTTCGTGACCGGGACCGGGCTGTTGATCGGCGGACTGACGAGCCACCGGATCGAACGCTACCGGGTACTGGCGCAGGCGCTGCTGGCGACCGGCGTGCTGGTCCTCTACGGCGTGAGCTTCGCCGCGCATGCGGTCTATCACTTCCCGGCGTTCGGTACGATCCCGACCTTCGGGTTGATGGCCTTGATCACCCTCGCCGCATTCCTGATCGCGGTGCGCCTCGACGCGCTGGTGGTTGCGGTGCTCGGGATGCTCGGCGGTTTTCTAACACCAGTGCTGTTGTCCGAAAACCGAGACCAGGTGATCGGCCTGTTCGGCTACATTGCTTTGTTGGACATCGGGCTGCTGGCGGTTTCCCGTCACGGCCGCTGGCGGTTTCTAACAACCGCCGCGGCGGCGGGCACGGTGCTGATGCAGATGGGTTGGTATGGCAAGTTTTTCACTGTCGGCCGCTATTTCGAGGACGACAAAACGCTGATCCCGATGGGCATCCTTTGGTTCTTCATCGTCCTGTTTCTAGCAGGCGGCTGGATCGGGCGGCGCAGGCCGGGCCGGCATGCGGCGGGCTCGGTGCTGGGTCTGGCGGCGGTGGCGATGCTCTTCGCCTTCCTGATGTTGCAGTTCGAACAGGTGGCCGGGAGATATGTTTTGCTCCATGGTTTCCTGTTAGGAGTCAATCTGGCGGTGATCGGGGTGGTGGTGCTTCGTCCGCAACTGGGCGTGGCACAATTGGTCGCCGCAGGACTGACGTTCCTGCATCTCGCCGCATGGACTACGGGTCATCTGACGGTGGACAATCTTCCCGGCGCGCTGGCGCTCTATCTGGTGTTCGGCGCGCTGCACGCCGTGGTGCCGGTGGTTTTGTCCCGCCGGATGCCCGCGAACGTGTCGATGATCCCGTTCAAAGCCGGGCCATGGTTCGCGCCGCTGGTCCTGTTGATGATGTTGATGCCTGTGATGTCGCTTTCGCCGGTGCCGATGGTGGTGTGGGGCGGTATCCTGATCGCGGACTTCATGGTGATCGCCCTGGCGGTGGCGACAGGCGCGATGATCCCGGTGCTGGTGTCGCTGGTGCTGACAATGTTCGTGGCGGCGATGTGGTTGTTGCGGGTTCCCGCGCACGTGGATTCGTTGATGCCGTTCCTTGGAGTGATTACGGGGTTTTCCGCGATCTTCACCGTGGCCGGGAGATGGCTGTTTCGGGAATCCGAAATGGGTGGTGACGGGGGAATCCGCAAACTGCCGGCGGCATTGGTCCTGCCGGTGGCTTCGGCCGCGTTGCCCTTCGCTCTGTTGATTCTCGCGTTGTCGCGTCTGCCGGTGGCGAACCCCTCGCCGGTGTTTGCAGTGGCCTTACTGATGTCAGCACTTCTGGCAGGTTTGGCGATTTTGGGCAGACAAGGTCTGCTTGTGTTGGCTGCCTTGGCCGGCACGCTCGGGGTGGAAGGTGTCTGGCATCTCCACCATTTCAACGTGGATTCACCCGTCATCGCACTCTCGTGGTATCTGGGATTCTACGGATTGTTCCTCGCTTTCCCGTTTGTATTCCGCAAGGTGCTCGCCGGCGAGTCCGAGCCTTGGATCGCCAGCGCGCTTTCGGGCGTTGGACATTTCCTGCTAGTCCACAACCTGGTGAAGCGGGCGTTTCCCAACTCGATGATGGGTTTGGTGCCACTGGCGTTCGCAATCCCCGCGCTTTTCGGGCTCTTTGCGGTCATCCGGAAGTTTCCCGAGATGAACGAAAAACAACGCAGCCGGATCGCTTGGTTCGGCGGGGTGGCATTGTTCTTCATCACGCTGGTTTTCCCGATCCAGTTCTCGCGCCAATGGATCACCGTGAGCTGGGCGATCGAAGGCGCGTTGCTGTTATGGCTGTTCCGGCGGGTGGTGCATCCCGGCCTGCAACTCACCGGCCTCGCACTGCTGGCGACCACCTTCGTCCGCCTGACACTCAATCCGGCGGTGTTCACCGATTACCCGCGCAGCGGCACCGCAATCCTGAACTGGCATCTCTATGCCTACGGCGTGGTGGCGGCGGCGCAGTTCTTCGGCGGCCATTGGTTCACCGATCCGGAGGAACGATGGAAGGACTTTTCGCCGCGCGACGTGTTGTATGCCTTTGGCGGCATCCTGTTGTTCCTGCTGCTCAACATCGAGATCGCCGACTATTTCACCGCTCCGGGCGACCGCTGCGTCGCGTTCAGCTTCGGCGGGAATTTCGCACGTGACATGACCTACAGCATCGCCTGGGGCCTGTTCTCGCTCGGCCTGTTAGGAATTGGTTTCTGGAAGGGATCGAAACACGCCCGTTATGCCTCCGTCGCCCTACTCGTGGTCACCTTGCTGAAACTCTTCATCCATGACCTGGCGACGATCCAGAACGTCTTCCGCATCGGCGCGTTGGTGGGCGTGGCGGTGATCGCGTTCGTCGCGTCGTTTCTCTATCAACGGTTCTTCGACCGCCCCGGGAATTCATGAAAACCATCATCGCGTTTCTGTTAGGAATCGCCGGCATCCTGGCTGCGGCGGAGAAGAAAGATTGGACCGCTTGGCAGTGGCAGGCTCCGGTGGAAGTGAGTCAAACCGGCATGATGCGCCTTGAAGTGCCACCGGTGGTGCTCGATGTGACGCGGCCGGATCTGGCGGACCTCCGGGTGTTGTCACCTGCCGGAGACGAGACGCCTTGTCTCATCGAGCAGTCCCGCCGCCGCGAAGGCGGCTTGAAAGACGTGGAGGGATTCAAGGTTCATCTGGAGGACGGGAACACCGTGATCGAGGTGAATGCGGAAACCGCGGGCGCGATAGATGCCGCGGAGTTGGTGTCTCCGGCGCACGGGTTTCTGAAGTCGGTGAATGTCGAAGGACGCAAAGCTGCCGGCGAGTGGCAGACGCTGGCGACCAACGAAGTCGTTTTCCGGCAAAACGACGGCACCGAACGTTTGTGGGTTCCGTTTTCAGCGGGAACGTGGGAGACCCTGCGATTCACGATCCACGACGACCGATCGCAACCTGTGCCGTTCACGGGAATAAGATTGCCGGTCAAAGGAAAGAAACCGGACGTGATTGAGCTGCCGTTGGAGCTTGGCCCCCGGGAGGAAAGGCCGGGGGAAACGCGCCTCACGCTCGACCTCGGAGCGCGGAATCTGAACGTCGCCGAGCTTCGTTTCGAAATCCCCGATGCGGTTTTCAGCCGGAACTGCGGTTTGGAATATTCCACGTCAGGGCAAGATGGCGCGTCCCGGATCGAGAGTATCGGCCGGTGCATGGTCTATCGGGTGGCCGGTGATCATGGAAGCTCCGCCGAACAGTTGGTGATCCCCATTCACCGGCGGATTCCCTCGCGACTTCTCGTGGCCACTTTCCGCAATGGCGACAGTCCGCCGCTCGGCATCACGGGCGCGGCAGTCCATTGTGAGCCGACCGTGCTTGTGTTTCATACTCCGCAAGCAGGGGGCTATCAGTTGTTCACCGGGAATCGTGACGCAGTCTGGCCGGTTTACGATCTGAATGCCCTGCGTGGAGAATTGTCCGGATCGGGGGGACGGGCCCTCACTCCCGGTCCGCTGCGCGAGAAAGCGGATTTCAAACTTCCTCCGCCGCTGCCGGGCGTGGAACCGTCCGGGGCGCGCATTGATCTGTCCGGTTGGACTTTCCGGCGAAACGTGGATGCGGTCTTGCCGGGTGTGATCCGGGTGGAACTCGATGAGAAAATTCTGGCTTTGTGCCAGCAGGGACTGGGCGACCTAAGGCTTGTTCAGAACGATCGCCAGATTCCCTATCTCATCAAACCCGACCGAGTGGTCCGCGGACTTTTGGTCCCCGCAAGCCTGCTGCCGCAGGACTTGAAACGTCCGACGGTTTCGCAGTGGGAGGTCGTGATGCCGGTGGAAGGACTGCCGGTGTTCGATTTAACGGTCGATTCGCGCGCTTCGATGTTCTCGCGTCGGTTCGAGGCCTTTGCAAATCGCAAGGACGAGTTGGGCAATTCCTTGGTAGAGAGTCTGGGTGCCGCGGAGTGGGTGAAAGCCCAGGGGCATGACACCCCGCTCGTCATCGGTCTGGGCGGGCGGCGTCTGCCGATGAGATTCCAGCTTCTAACGGATCACGGCGACAATCCGCCGGTCACGCTGGAAAACGCGCGGGTTCATTATGAAGCTTCCGTGATCGTTGCGAAGGTCACTGAAGCCGCGCCGTTGTTCCTGGCCTATGGAAACCCGAAAGCCACCGCACCGGATTACGACCTCCGGCTGGTCCGCAGCGAACTCATGGCTGCGGAAGCACAGTCCGCGCGGTTGCTCGAACAGGAACTTATTCATCCCGGGAAGTGCGGTGGAAACATCCAGTCCGAGAAAGGCTCGCCCTGGCTGTGGGTCGCGCTGGGTGGCGTGGTCATCGCGCTGTTAGTAATCGTGGCCAAGCTGCTGCCGAAGCCCGCCGCTCCATGACGCAGGATCTGTTAATTGAAGAGCACGGACTGAAGTCCCTGACTGCGTTTGGCCAGACTTCCGCCGTGCTCGCTCACTTCGGCAGCAGCGCGGCAAGCTCGTTGTGCGGGCGGGCGATGACGTGGGCGGCGATGATCTTGCCGAGCGAGCCGACGGCCTGCTTTCCAGCCTCGATGGCGGCGGAAACGGCGGCCACATCGCCGCAGATGATGACCGTCACATAGGCGGCGCCGATCTTTTCCTTGCCGACGAGTTTCACGTCGGCCGCCTTGAGCATGGCGTCGGTGGCTTCGAGGATGGCGGTGAGGCCCTGGGTTTCAAGAATGCCGATGGCTTGAGGTTTGTCGTTCATGGATCTATCTGAGTTTGCGGGATGGTCGGTGGGCAGGAGCTGGTCTCTTCCGCCGTAGAGCGGATTGTTGGCGTTGGGGAAATGGATCATCGGATCGAATCCGGCAGCGGGGCGGTGGATCGTTCCGGTGGTGATGGATTCGACACCGAGTTTCGGCGCGAGGGCTTCCGCGGCATCGAGTGCGGCGCGGACCTGTGAAACATCGCCCGCCAGCCGGATGAGGACGTTCTCGTTGCCGGTGGCCTCGAAGCCGAGGATTCTAACATCCGCCGCGTTGGCGGCCTCCTGGGCCAGCATGGCGGAGATGCTGAGGAAGGGCGCTTCGATGAAACCCAGGGCGGACACGGAATGGATCTATGGAATTCCGCCTCAAGCGGCAAGTGCCAACCTCCGGCACGTCTGGTCAATGGTTGGTGGAGGACTCCTTCGTCCGCTCCGGCGGTGTCAGGCCCATGTCCTTGAGCATGGCATCGACTGCATTCTCAACATCTGCACCGTGAGGGCTCAGGCCATTGTGTTTGACCTTTCCGTCGGCACCGATGATGGCGACATGAGGAATTCCGGTGACACCATAGTCCGGGTTGAAACAGTCTTGAGTCGTGATCCATGCGTTCCAGGTGACCTTCATCCGTTTGCACCACTCGGCCATCTGCTTGCATTCCTCCTCCGGGCTGGCATAGGGTACCATTTTCTTGACTTGCGGATTGAAGATTTCTTTCTGGAGGCTGGTGATTCCGACGAATTCGACGGGCAGGCCCTTGTAGCGCTGCACCATCTCACGCATGTGGGGAAATGCGGCGACGCAGGGTCCGCACCAGGTCGCCCCGAAGTCGATCACGACGATTTTTCCCTTCAGCCGGCAGATGGATGACGGCGCTCCGTGCGTTGATGAAACCATGAAACCAACCAGTGAAAGTCTGAGTCCGTCAGAAACGTGGAACCGACGGGTAGCCGAGTGCTACTGCGGCGCAGCGATGCGTCGTGGGGAGCTGCACAAGGCGAAAGACCAGCCCCAAACGAAAGTG
>CANBTO010000050.1 GCA_947372405.1 Verrucomicrobiaceae bacterium | reverse complement strand
CGGCTGGGCGCTTGTCAGGCACTTGAACAATTCAAGGCGAAGGCCGCGCCCGCCATCCCCGCGCTCAGGAAAACTTTGCACGCCGACGACCTGTGGCTGCGAGTGAAGGCCGCGGATGCGATCGCGGCCATCGGCAAGCCCGCCATGACCGTCGTGCCGGAGCTCCTGGAGATGATTATCCGCGCCCCGGCCAAAGACGACCCGCGCGCGATGGAGCAGCGCTTCCTGTGTTTTGCCTTGTTCGAGAATCGTGACGGCCTACTCCGCAAATCGCTTGAAGGTGTGGATCGTGTGCAACTCCGCAAAGCCGTCGTCGCCGGCCTGCGCAACGAGGATGGCCGCGCGCGCGGCACGTTTGGCAGCGTCTACGAAAACTTGAGCTTCCAGGAGCTTCAACCGATTCTGCCGGAAATCTACGAGGCGATCGTGAAACCCGCCCCTAGCGGCGAAATGTTTGCCGACGGTGTCCGGTTGGCGGGGCTCGACCTGCTTGCCCGGAATCACATCAAGGAAGGCTTGCCGCTCTGCGTCAGTCTTATGGATATCGACCGGCATGGGAAAAAGGACCGCATCCCCCGTTGCCTCGAAAGCCTGGCGCGCTATGGCGGCGCGGCGAAGCCTCTGTTACCACAACTCCACCAGCTTGAAAAAGATTTACTGGCCCACAGTGAAGCCAGGATGCTCAAACCCCAGATCGATCAACTGAAATCCTTGATCAAGTCCATCGAGAACGCGTCAGGAACTGTCGAGTTGCAGAGTTTGAATTGATGGGTTGCCGCATGGCCTCACGACGCGTCATGGTTCGCGGAAACCAGCAGTTGAAGTTGTTGATATGATCAGATCACGTGTCACCACCGGAAAGCGGATCATGCGATCGGCGCTGTTCGCGATCCTGCTCCTGGGCCTTCCGGTATCGCCATTCGCGGCGGCTGCTGCGGAGAAGCCCAACATCATCCTCTGCATGACGGACGATCAGGGTTGGGGCGATGTCGGATACAACGGACTGGCCAAAATCAAAACGCCGAATCTTGATGCGATGGCGGCGGCAGGCTTGCGCTTCGAACGGTTTTACGCGCAGCCCAGCTGTTCACCGACCCGCGCGGGCATCATGACGGGGCGGCACTCCAACCGCATGGGAGTGTTCTATCCCGGCATGCCGATCCGTACCGAGGAGCGCACCATCGCGCAAATCCTCCAGAAAGGCGGATATCGTACCGGGCACTTCGGCAAGTGGCACCTCAACGGCGTGTCCGGTCCGGGCAAGGTGATCAAGGCCGACGATCCACGCTCGCCGCTGCGGTTGGGCTTTGACGAATCGTTTTCGGTTTCCAACTACTTCGAGACCGACTGGACCTTCAGCCGCAACGGAGAGCCTGAGAAGACCACCGGAGATGGTTCGGATGTGATCGTGGCGGAGGCCCTGAAGTTCATTCGAAAAGCTGCGGCGGACCGGAAACCTTTTTTCGCCGTGGTGTGGTCCGGCAGCCCGCACATCCCGCACAAACCGCTTCCCGCAGACCGGGCGGCCGCAGGTGGCTCGGGCTATTACGGTGAACTTCTGGCGGTGGATCGCAGCATCGGCACGCTGCGTTCCAGCCTGCGCGAGGCCGGCCTGGCCGGGAACACCCTGCTTTGGTTCAACAGCGACAACGGCGGCTGGCTTGAGGCCGGCAAGCCGGATGCCCACGGCACCAACAAGGACTTGCGGGGCTGCAAGGGCCAGGTCTGGGAGGGTGGCATCCGCGTGCCCTGCGTGATCGAATGGCCGGCCGTCATCAGGAAACCCGCCGTCACGGATGTGCCCGCCGCCACCCTCGACATCTTTCCAACCCTGACCGAAATCACCGGTTTGATACCGGAGAGAGCCGTGCCGCTCGACGGCGTGAGCCTGCTGCCCTTGATTGAAGGCCGGATGAGCCGGCGGCCGCGCTCGTTCGGATCGTGGCAGTTTGCGGGAGATGCCGGAAAAATCAGCAGCAACTCCGGCCCCTCGGCGTGGATCGACAATCGTTACAAGCTCGTCAAACCCAAACCTGACCAGTGGGAGCTTTATGACCTCACCAATGACCGTCCCGAAAGCCATGACCTGGGGGCAAGGGAGCCCGAGGTGCTGGAGCGGATGAAAGCGGAGCTCGAATCCTGGCAGCAATCCGTGATCCGCAGCTTCCGCGGGGAGGATTTCCCGCAATCCCGTTAGATCCGCCGGATGAAGGCGGGGCATGCGTATCAAATCCGAAACCGCGAACGCGGGTAGGACACGAATGACAAGCGGTGATCGCGGATGCCAGCCTCACCAACGGGGTGTGCCACGCTGGATCTCCTGCCCGTCGACCATCGTGAACTTTGGTGCTTTCCGTGGTTCCAGGGTCATTGGCCGGGTTTTTGCTGGTCGTCCGGTTGCCGGCTTGGGTCCTGGATCACATCGCGCAGGCCACCCATGCCTTCCATCATCGATTTGATGCCGACAGTCACCTTGCGGGCGGATTCGATGGACTTGTCGAGTTTGTCGAGATCCATCTTCGGCAGACCTGCCATGTTGCCTTCCTCCACACCACTGACCGTGGTGGGATCTTTCGAAGCATCGGACTGGCGGCGCGCCATTTCGGCATCGAGCTTCTCGCTTTGCGCTGGATCCAGTATACCTTTCAAACCACTGACGAAATCCGGATCCCGCAACGGTGAGCCGCCGCCGAAATTCTTCCGGTCGAGCGGGTTGATCACTCCGGCCAAGCCTTTAGCGGCTTCTTCCTGGGTCTTTTTGTATTCCTCGTCCGTCATTTCACCGCGAGAGCTGGCGTCGCTTGCGAGCATCAGTTTCATCAACGGGGTGGAATCTCCTTTCAGCCGTTCGACGGCGGCGCGCGCGTTCGCGGTCTGGCGTTTCTGGTATTCCTTGAAGACGGTGTTGGCTTTCTCGCGCTGTGCGTCAGTGAGCTGCAAGTCACCGTTGAGGCGGCCCAAGGCCATGCCCACGCCTCCGCCGAAAGCGCCCTGGCTGCTCTGGAGCAACTCACCCATCTGAACCACGTCGTCCATGATGCCGAGAATGTTCGTCGAGACGAGTTTCGACAATCGGGTACGGGATTCACCGTATTTGGCCACAAGATCGGCGTTGGCTGTTGCCGGCCGCGGGCGTGACCGTGAGGCGTCGTTCGGGTTCGTCGCATCGGTGTCGGGATCGGCGGAGCCGCTTTTTGGGCTGGCGCCGCGGGCAGAGGTGTTGCCCGGGGCGTCCGCGGCATGTGAGGGGGCTTGTTGAAGCTTGATGACCACGATGGCGATTGCGGCTGCCAGCAAAACGGCGACAGCGATGATTTGGGTTCGTTTGGAGTTCATCGAAATGGGTTATGTGATACGTCCCGGTTTGCTGAAATCATGCGGCATTGCCTCCATTGGCGCGTGCTCCGCGTGGTGGATCTGTTTTTCGTGAAAAAGCCGGTCAGCGGATCACGCATCGCGGTCGGTGAACACTACCAGAATGCCGCTGGATTAAAATCCGAAATTGCGCCGTCAGGAATCCTTGGCAGAGAAGCGGCCCGACTGATCATCCCAAGGGAAAACCCATTAACCCGAGGGCATCTCAGTCGGACCGCCTGTTGTGTCGCGACGGATGCGTTGAAGCACCGAGCGTGCCAAAATGTGTGACGGTTGGATGATTGGACGGAGGGAGTTGTCTTCAGGTGTGCGGAGAATCCTCATCATAGCGAATGCGGCAGCCGAGGCCATCAGGGCGGCGCGAGTCCGGTTTCCAGCGTTTCGTCATTCTGCGGACGCTGTATTCATCCGTGAGGCGATCATGGGCAACGGAGTCGCGTGGCAATGATCTGACTGCCAGGAAATCACCTTCTAATGCCGAGTGCCTGGCTCAAATCGTTCAACTTCGGTTTTGGAGGATGTGGCTACTCGCCATTGTGACCGAACGTTTACCTTTTCCAGGTTGTAGCAAAATATGCGCAGTTGTAGGTTCGGGCTATGAAAAACCTCCACGGATTGCCTGTCGTTAGCTCCGCCTCGCTCATCCCAGCATGCGGCAGATCAAAAAGTTTACCCGTTTTCCGCGCCGTAGCGCTCGCCTCTTCCATCGGATTGCTGGCGATCGGTGGCAATCGCCTTGAGGCCAGCCAAGCCTATGGCAGCATCAACAACTTCGATGCGGTCAATGACACCGGTTCGGAGTGCCACGGCTTTGAAATCGAGTTGGACGATATCCACAGCACGGACATCACCTACACGTTCGATTGGAACCACTACGGCACCCCTCAAATCTCCGAGGACAATACCGATCCACTCCATCCAAAAGTTCTGGTGGAGTATCAGAGCGGCAAAACCCCTACGGGTGACTGGGCGGCATTCACGGCGATTCCAGCCGCTCCCATCGCGCCGACGCAAGGCCACCAGTTTACCGATCCTTCGGTGAATTTCGGGGGCGAACATTTCGGCGTCGGTTATTCCGGAGTGCCAAGCAACATCAAGTATCACTGGCTGATGGATGATGGTAGCGGAAACCTCGTGCAAGGCCCTGCGGTTTCCGTAGGAACTCCTGTTTTCAGCTACATCCCTCCCGTAGCCGCCGTGCCAGCCAAAATCCAGGCGGTGATTGTTCCGCCGGAGGTGGAACCCACCGTTCTTGAGTTCGGCCATGCGAGCTGGGTGAAGGAAATCCGCACATCCACCCACAACAACCGGGACGTGAAACTTCGCGATCTGATGACCAAGGACGAGGTTTATCCAAAAAACGCCGCAAGCTGGGAGAACCAGGAGCCAGCGGAAGTGGAAATGGAGTGGCAGCTTCTTCAAACCGAATTCGCCGCCGTGGGTGGTGGCAAGAACGGGGAACTCCAGGGAGCGCCGGAACCGCTTGAGAAAGGCGACGAGGTGATCACACGGCGTTACGAATTCTACGCGTATGTCGGACCAATCGATCCGGAAACCGGTGAAGCGCTTGCCGATGTCGTGGCGAAGGACGGCATTCACGGGACCAACACCTACAGCACCACCGTGATCGTTGGGAAATTCCTCGGCTCACAGATGTCAGCAGCGCGGGCCGTGGCAACCGTCGGCTTGGTGGACCACGTTCAGGATGGGGAAGTGGGGGTGCCGTTCCCCGCTCGCAAGTTGGTGATCGCAGGTGCCGCTCCTTTCACGGCAAGTCGAACTGGAACCATTCCAGCGGGAATGACCTTCGACAAAATCACGGGCATACTCTCCGGCACGCCCAATACAGCAGGCAAATACTCGTTCAAGATCCGTGCGAATGACGGCAGCCTGCCGGTGGCCGAGCGGAATTACATCATTACCGTGGCGACTCCCGGCGCGGTCGTTCCGCCACACAGTGCCATCGCCACGGCAGCATCTCCTCCCGACGCAGGTAGCGTCGCGGGCGACGGTGACGTCGTGAACGGAACAAAGAAGACGGTCACCTGCACGCCCAACCCCGGCTTTGTTTTTCTGAATTGGACCGAAGCCGGAGCCCCACGCAGCGTTTTTAAAACCTACACTTTCAAAGTGGATACGAATCATGCTTTGGTTGCGAACTTCACACCTGAAGGAGTCAAGGTCGCGCAAACCATCACCTTTCCGGGTATCCCTGCGCAGAAGTTCAGGCATGCGCCGATCACGCTGCGCGCCAAGGCCAGTTCGGGACTGCCGGTTCAATACTCCATCGACTCGGGTCCGGCGACGGTGGCGGGCAACCTGCTCACCATGACCGGTCCGGGCACCGTTGTCGTCCGGGTGAAACAACCCGGAAACCATGGCTTTGCCGCGGCACGGGGTTTCACAAGGACCTTTGTCGTCAGCAACTGACCCTTTCAATCAAACCCGCGGTTTCACCTCTGGGATTTTCTTCAAACATGAAGGATCTTCACTATGGCGAAACCCGCGGAACCGATCAGCACGGCGAGAGCCAGGCCGCCCGCGACGCGGTCTGTTAGGGTGGAGTTCGGTCGGCTGGGCGAGGACGATTTCGGGAAAACGATCACGGCGTAGAGCATGCCGGCGAGCAGGCCACCGAGGTGTGCGGCGTTGTCGATGAAGCGGTAGCCGACGAGCCCGATCAGACCTGTTAGGAACACGCCGGCAAGCAGGCGGCGGCGTGCCTTGCGGGGAACCAGCCGGCCGTGCAGCGATTCGAAGACCAGCAGAAACCCCAGCCAGCCCATCAGGCCGCCCGAGGCGCCGACCGAGGTGGAGTCGAGAAACCGGGCGGAAGCCTCTCCGCCGAAGCAGGCTGAAAAAAGGAAGACGAGTGGCACATGGGGCCAGCGGGCGAAGACCTCGATGCGCTTGCCCAGGTAGAGCAGCGCGGACGCGTTCATCAGGAAATGGATCAGATTGCCGTGCAGCAGGGGAGCGGTGAACAGCCGCCACCATTGACCATGGTGATAGTCCGCCTTCACCAGTCCGGCGGCGGTGATGCCGTCGCTTGGCATCAACTGGGCCAGGCCGACCAGCGCGGTCAGCGCGAGCAGCAGGCGGGTGACCGGAGCTTTCTGAAGTTCCAGCCAGGTTTCGAAACGCAGCACGGGAACGAGCGCCGCGATGTCGACATTTCCGCCGTCCGCGAGTTCCCGCAGATGCTTGCGCGCCTGGTACCACGGGATGAAGGCGAAGATCAGGAACATCAGCACGGCGACGCCCATCGACATGGAATTGAGTATGCCGTGCAGCGCGAATTCGAGACTTTCCAGCGGCATGGCGCTGCGCGAGGCTACGGCCATTCCCTGATAGAGCATATAGGCGGCGAGGCCCGCCAGCAGCCAACCGAACCACCGGAGTTTCTCCAGCGAGTCCGCCAGGTCATCGGCGGCGCGTCTTTTTCGCGCGGCGTTCACCGCTTCGGCGGCACCCTCCACCTCTTCGGGCAGGATCATGTGCGGGTGTTCCGGGGTCCATGCCAGGACCACTCCGGCACTGCGATCGATCCGGATGGCTTCGATCAATTCATTGGATGTGCCGCACGGGTGTTGCCTTCCTTTGATGTCCTGCCATCCCCAGCCGGAAGGTGATTTTGGGAAAGCGTCCTCACGTGCCCAAATCGGCACTTCCAGTTCTTTCTGGGCGGCTTCCGTCACCCTGGAACAGCGTCAAGGTTTGTCGGATTTTTCTTCCGAAACGGGAGGTGTGTTGCCGGGAGCGGAGGACTCCGCAGGTGCGGCGGGGGGAGTCGTGGACGGAGCTGGAGTTTCCGCAGGCTTTGGAGGGCTGCCTTCCGGTGTGGTGGAAGCGGGTGGAGGAGTCTTATCGGCTGGAGCTGGCGTTGGAGGCACTGGAGGAACGACTTCCGGGGTGCCGACTGGCTTTTCCGCAGGTTTCTCCTCGGGTTTCTTGTCATCCGCCGGGAGTTCTTCGCTCAGGGATTTCGGTTTGCCGCTCTCGTCCGGTTTGGCGGGTTTCGCCTCCTCGACCTTGGGTGCCAACTGCTTCGGCGCGAGCATGTGGATCTGCTTGTTCTTGTGGCCTACGAGGACTGCCAGCGTAAGGCTCAGAAGGAAAAACAACGAGCCGAGATACACTGTGCCGCGCTGCAGGACATTGGTGGTGCGCGCTCCGAAGACCTGGTCCGTCACTCCGGCGCCGAATGCGGCTCCCAGACCTTCCTGTTTGGGACGCTGCATCAGGATGAGCAGAATCATCAGGAAACAGACAATGACGAAGACAACCTCCAGTAGGTTGATGCTGATGGAAAGCCAGTTGATCGCAGCGAAATTCATGGGCGCGGGACTATGGGTGTCGCATTCCTGCTTGTAAAGCGGTGAGTTTCCGGAAATTCGTAGGTAACATAGCCCTTACGGCGGCACGAAAAAGCCGGGCGGAATTTCTTCCACCCGGCCGAATTCGCAGCAACAGGGAATCAGAGGTCGCCTTCCTTGATGTCGATGGAGGAGTATTCACCGTCCTTGCGGCGGTAGACGATGGTCAGGCAGCCGCGGCGGGCACTTTTGTAGAGCACGAACGGGCGGTCCGAGAGTTCAAGCTGCATGATGGCGTCCTCCTTGTACATCGTGCGGATCGCGTAGTGATCCGGGTGAATGATGTAGGGCACGGGATCCGCCACGGAGTCTTCCGGGTGGTCGAGAACCTCCTCGTTGAAATAGCGCTCGTCCAGATGGCGGATGGATTCGTTGCGGTGCGGGCGGTGTTTCTTGAGGAGCCGCGTCTTGTGTTTGCGCATGCGGCGGGCGATTTTCTCGATCGTTTCGTCGAGAGCCGCATACATGT
This sequence comes from Verrucomicrobiaceae bacterium, assembly GCA_947372405.1. The sequence goes on along the minus strand of CANBTO010000050.1, from coordinate 7,470 downwards.
CCTTGCCCTCGGTGTGGGCCTCGATGGTGATGTGGTTCGCGCAAAAGAGAATGATCTCTGCCACATGTCGGTTTTTCTGCACGTCAAGAATGGCTTTCGCTTCGATGATCCGCGGGTAGTCGAGATGAAGACTCTCGATTTTCCGGTGTGCGTGTTCGCGGAGAGCATCTGTCACTTGTTCGTGCCGCACCGTGACGGTGATAGGCAGGTTGACGTTGGCGGTTTGCATAATTTTGTCGTTTGGTTTGGGTGAATGGACGGCAGGTTCAACTGCCCTATCCGTCGTGTAGTCTTAGCGATATTTCAGCCGAGCGCCATGCTCTTCTTTAAAAAAAGCACGCATGTTTTGCGGCATGCGGCGAACACCGGCTGGAACCTTGCCGCCGTGCCTATTTTGGCCGCGTCAGATCCTCGAAACTTGGTGCTTCGGCCTTTGAAGGTGGCGGGGGCTGGCTGTTCGCAGCTTCGTAAAGTTCCTTGAAATCATCGGTGGGTCCGCCACCCGATCCACCGATTTTCAAGGTGATCCAGCGGAACCCGTCCTTCGGCGGGCCGAAGATCGAATCCAGGCGGCGGTTTTTTGATGATTTGATCATCGCTTCGGTCACTCCCACTTCGAGATTTCCTGACAGCTTCTGATTTTGGGAGAGAGTAACCAAACCCCGCAGCGCCATGCGGCTTTTGTTTTCGAGGCTCAAATCCGCGAGGGACACATTCCCGCTGTTGCGGCGCAGGATCCCGCTGGATTCATCCTCGAACACGGGGTGCTCGAACCAACTGTCATCCAGGCTGCGGGCCAGACCCACAAGGAAAGGAAACCCACTGATTTCCATGGGAGATGCGATCGAGCTGTGGAAGCTGACGGCCAGCGAGCATTCCGGACTGGGGCCGGGGACGAAGGACAGGTAATTTGATTTGGCTGAAGAGAGGGTGTCGATTCTTCCAGAGAACAACTTTCCGAGCTGAGGACCGGCGATTCCGGACAACAGATAGGATTCCAGACGGATGGAGAGGGTGGACGCCCGGTCGGGAGCATAGGGCGAGACGGTTCCAGAAAGTTCGAAAACGCCGCGCGAGTCCGATTCGTGTTGGAGCCTCATGCCGATGATGTCGATGTCTCCGCCGCGGAATTCGATGTGCGAGCGGTCCATTCGGAGGTTTGGCCAGCCCATGACGTAAACCTCGCCGTGATTGAGAAGCAACTGCGCGCGGCCATTGGGATTGACGGGCTGGAACGATGCATCGGATTTCAGAAGGGATGCCACAGGTGCGCTGGGATCTCCAATCAAGACCGCGAACTTGGGAACGGCATAATGGACAAATCGGATGGGCGGTTCCTCATCGGTGGCGGGGGACACTCTCGAAGGCTTGTCCGTCTGCGGGATTCGCAGCGTGAGTTGGCCTTCGGCGGCGGAGGTTTCCTCGCCTGTCATGGACTTGCCGAGAAAACTCGACGGGAAGATCTCCGTCTTGATGCTGTGCAGGGCAAGCGTTTGCATGACGTTTCCCTCCGGCCATGCAAGGGTGAGCGTGCTGGCGTTCGCCGTGCTGGGATTCATGCGGAACTGCTCAAGTGAGGCCGTCGCGCCGCTGCTGCGGGAGATTTTTTCAATGAGACTCTCCCGGAACGGAGCGCTGTTCGCGTAAATGATGGCGGCTGCTGCGGCGAACACGGCCAGCAGCAGCAGGATCAAGGCGGCGGATACCTGGACCATGCGTGTGCGCAGCGATTGGCGGCGCTCGTCCTTGTGTGGTTGGTGGGACCTACGCTTGCGTTTCCTCACCCGGACGGCTTGGCTGCCATCGGCCCGCGTCACGAGTTCTCCGTTCTGCTCCAAATCTCCGTTCGATGGATTCTTGAGCCTCTCCATCATCTCATCGATGGAGTACTTTTCCGGTTCGCCTTGGGCAGACATGCGTGAGAATCAGGAATGAGCGGTGCGGCGGAGCGATCAACGATGCCGAAACGGACGACCGGTGGCATCCATCAGCTCGATGTGGACGAGAAAAATCAAGGCGGTGGATGTGGTTCTTTTCGATGTGGATCTGAAAAGCCGACCCACCACCGGAATGTCTCCGAGAACAGGCACCTTGTCGTCTACATTCTGGACGCTGTTGGCCATCAATCCTCCAATCGCGATGGTTGCTCCGTCCGCCACGGTGAGCTGGGTGTTTGCCCTCTCCACGCTGAAGATGGGCATGAGAATCGCGTTCTTGGTGACTTCCACGGTGGTCGTAACTCCCAGTGGGCTTGTCGCGGCCGAGTTGATCGGGCTGCCGTAGTTGACGAAGCCGTCGAAGTCCGTGATCACCGGATTGAGGGTGATGTCCACGAAGCGCTTGTTGGCATCGACCACAGGCAGAACCTCAAGCGAAATTCCGACATCCTTCTTGTTGAAAGCAGTCGGCATTGCCGGAGTCACGGGTGTTCCCACCGAACCGCTGCCAACCGAGTTCGGCACCTGCGGTGGCTCGTATTCCGTCGGATAGATGAACTCGCGGACGATGGATATGGTGGATGCCTGGCCGCTACGGGTAACGGTTGACGGCCTGGCCATCAGATCCACGTTTTTTTTCTGGTTCAGCCCGCGCATCACCATCTGGACCTGGCCGTCGGAGAAGAGTCCGGTCACGGAAAGGATGCCAGGTGCAGCGGACGCTGCCTGGCTGGTGCGGTCTTGATTGTTGATCAGTCCGTTGATGCTGCTGGTGTTGGTCGCGCTGTCTCCGGAGCGGAGTCCATTGGTGACGACTCCGCTTGCCAGCGCGGAGGGATTGACAGGCACGCCGTTGATGGGCACGCCGTTGATCGGACTGATGAAATCGGAGCCGGTCCTGCCAGCGGAGTTGCCGACCGTGCCTCCTGCGCCGAAAATCGAGTTCGCGCCGTTCAGCGCGAAGGGGGTGACGAGACAGTCAAATCCCAGTTCATCCAGATTTTCCTTCTGGGTTTTGATCATGGTCACCTGGACGGAAACGAGCACGGGCTCGGTCTGGGTCATGGTTTCCACGATCTGGGAGATCAGGTCCTGATTGGCCGCCGTATTGACCACGGTGAGCGTGTTGGTGGTGGGGCTGTAGGTGGCATTGGAACCTTCGGGAAACAAAACCCCTTGTTGGGTCAAAGCTTCCTTGGCTGTCAGGCGCGTGGTCAGCAGGCCTTCTTTTGATGGAGTTTTGGCGAATGGATCCTCCGCCTTCGCGCCGGATGCCTCCTTGCCGTTGCTGAGGCTGGAGATGAAATCGGGCGGAACGTGATAGGTGCGGGAAATCAACTCGCTGGACGCGGAATTGACCGAGCTGATGATGACGGAGAAGTCGTCCGTCGAGAAGGAGGTGTGGGTGAGGTCAGTGATATAACGGAGAATGCGGGAGAGGGGAACCTGCGATAGTTTGAGATCGAACTTCTTCGCGCGGATGGCTTTGGAGGTTTCAGAGTCCGCCGCGCCCAGATTGACGGTGAAGTTGACCCCCTTGTGCTCCGGATCATTTTCCAGCACATCGCTTTCCGCGGCACGCACCCGGAGGAAATCCAGCGCTTCTTCGAGCGTCGTCTGGTCGAAGGCGATTTTTGGTATGATGATGCGGTCCAGTTTGGCCGCGACGCTGATTGTTCCGGAAACGGAAGACGGGCCACCGGGATCCATCGGGCCTACACCAAGATCCGGTGCTGGAACCTGGAGTTCCCACGCCGCCTCGGTCTGGCCGAGCATTTCCGCGCGTGCGTGGTCACGGGCGGATTTATGATAGGCGCTTTTCGCCGATGCGACCACCTCCATGCCGCGGCGGGCGGCGGTGTTGGTCGGATCGATCCGAAGGACATCCTGATAGTGCCTGTCGGCTTCGTCGTATTTGCCGAGATTGTAGGCACCCTCGGCGGTGTAGAGAAGGCGCCTCACCTGATCGACATCCTTCGCATGTTCCGAGTTCAGCGCGGGATTGGTGCGGATCGGATCATCCAATTGGGCCCTGACGCCAAGTGCACCCGGATCTTTCGGAGCGACCGCTTTGTCCAGAACCTTGTCAACCGCGGTCTTGGCTGCGTCGACGTCGCCTTTTCTGGAGAGGACACGGGCTTGTTCGACGGAAGCCTGCGCATAGCGGTCAGTGGCGGCCTGGCGAAGGTCCGAAGTGAGTGGCGCGTCGGGGATGAGATCCCTGGCTCCGGCATAGGCTTCCACGGCATCGGAGTAACGCCCGGTTTGATAGGCCTCGTCACCTTTTCGCAGCAGTTCCTGCGCCTCCTCGACGGCGGCGCTGCGGCGTTTGTGTTCGCGTTCGGCGAGGCCGTCCGCACTGATTGGCTCGGCGGTCGTCAGCGGGACGAGCAAACACATGCCCGCAAGCAATGTGGAGAGACCATAGGCTGGGAGATAGGGTTTTGGAGTCTGCATTCGAATGCTTGCGTGGACCTATAGAGTCCCCGGGCGTCGAGCGTAAGCGTAAAATCCGAAAAAATCATCTTTTCGACGACCACGGAAATTCCAGTTGGATTTCCATTCTGCGTGGCCGGGTTTGCCGCCGCCTGAAACATGCGGGAAAAGTGTCTTCCAGAATCGGCATGAGTTTCTCGATGATCGGCTTGAGCATGTTCATGTGAAAAGTGTTCACATGAACCATTCCGGCGTCAAGCTGTCATTTTTCGAACATCCCGTTCCGCAGTTCATGGCGGGCATGGCTGACATCCTTTTCGATCTGTTGGCGGAGGCTCTCGAGTGAGTTGAATTTCATTTCCTCACGAAGATGTTTTACGAATTCAACTTGGATCTCCCCGCCATACAGATCCCCGGTGAATTCGAAAAGATGCACTTCCAGCACGCGGTCCGTGCCGCCTAGCGTCGGACGAATTCCCAGATTCGCGATGCCATCCCGGACCTGCCCGTCGGAGTCGGAGACGCGAACCATCCACACTCCATCTGGCGGAAGCTGCCCATCTCCGGTTTTGAGGTTGGCTGTCGGGAAACCAATTGTCCTTCCGAGTTGGTCTCCATGGATGACGGTGCCGCTGATGGAGTATGGTTTTCCAAGCATACCCGCCGCCGCTGCCAGATTGCCGTCACGGATCGCCTGTCGAATGCGGCTGCTACTGATTCGGTCGCCGTCATACATGACGGGAGGAACTGCTTCGAGATGGAATCCTCGTTTCTCCGCCTCCCGCAAGAGAAACGGAACGTCTCCGCTGCGTTTGCATCCGAAGCGCCAGTCTTCCCCCACCGCGATGGTCCGGATCGGCGCAGCGGTCAGCCGGTCGATGAATTCCGAGGCCTCCATTTTGGCGAATTCAGCGTCGAATGTGAGCGGTATGAACAGGTCGATACCCAATTCTCCGACAATCCGCGCCTTGTGATCGAGAGTCGCCAGCAATGAGGCCGGTGCTTTGTTAGGTGCGATCACGCGGATCGGGTGCGGATCGAAAGTGAGCAGGCCCGCAAACCCACCTTCACTTTTGGCGGCTTTCACGGCACGAGCGATGACCGCTTGGTGCCCCAGATGCACACCATCAAAAACTCCGAGTGCCAAATGAAGAGGTTCTCCCAGCGCGGCGAGTTCATCAAGGCGGTTCCGAATCAGCATTCCGCGCAGTATCAAGCCCTTGTGGATTCATCAAGCCCGGGGATTATCCTTGTTGGTATCATTGCCCGGTCAGGACCTCGACACCTTTGGCCTGCAAGTCCCGCACAAACTCCTCGTCCGCCTGCTTGTCGGTGATCAGGCAACTCAGATCCGCCACTTCGGCGAAGAAAAACGAGGCTTTTTGACCGAGTTTCGAGTGATCCGCCATGAAGACCACATCCTCGGAGTAAGAGATCACGCGCTCCTTGAACGCCGCCTGCCGTGCGTTGCTCTCACTCACTCCGCGCTCGGGGTGGAGCCCGCTGCCGGAGAGAAACATGCGGTGGATGTTGTAACGCTGGAGGGATTTTTCGGCGGTGAGGCCGATGAACGAGCGCGACTTGGAGTCGAACAATCCGCCCGTGCACATGAGGTCGAGATTCGGCCGGTCCGACAACGCGGTCAGCACGTTCAACGCGTTGGTGAGGATGGTCAGCGGCAGATCCGGAAGAAACTCCGTCAGCGTCAGGACGGTGGAACTCGCATCCAGAAAAATCGTCTCGTTTGGCTGGATCCGGCTCGCCGCAAGCCGGGCGATGGCCTGTTTTTCCTCACGCCGGATCGCCTGGCGCTCGGTGAAGGGCAGATCGCCACGGATTTTCTCCGGTCGGCTCGCCCCACCGTGGATGCGGATCAGCTCGCCGCGTTTCTCCAACAGCTCGAAATCCTTGCGGACCGTCTCGTCCGTCACTCCCAGAGCTTCGGAGGTCTCCGTGGTCCGCAGGGAGCCCGCCGTGTTGAGAAGGTCGAGAATCCGGCGTTGGCGTTCGATGGCGAGCATGGGATCGTGCTTTTTCTGTGTTTCGTTGGGAATTCTTGGGATTTTGGTTGACTTGTCAACCGAATCCAACAAAAACAAAGCCAATCCATGGCCGAAACGCTTTCAAAATCCACCCCAAGAGCCGTCGTCGAACACATGGTCCGGGAGCAGGTTTACGCCAAGCTCGGGCTCCAGCTTCCCGCCGCTTCGAAGGCTCCAAACGCTCTTCTCGTCAATATTTCCGCCCGCCACTGCCACCTCACGCAGGCTGCTGTTGAAGCGCTCTTCGGGCCGGGACACAAGCTGACCCCGATGAAAGGACTCTATCAGGAAGGCCAGTACGCCGCCAAGGAGTCCGTCACGCTCATCGGCCCGCGCAGCCGCGTAATCTCCAACCTCCGCATCCTCGGCCCCTGCCGCAACCTTAACCAGATCGAACTCGCCTACACCGACGCGATCTCCCTTGGGTTTGACATCCCGGTCCGCATGTCTGGTGCCATCAAGGGCACTCCCGGCTGCATGCTGATGGGTCCTAACGGTTACTTCGAACTCGAAGAAGGCGTCATCCGCGCCCAGCCACACGTTCACATGCATCCGGACGACGCCGCCTACTACGGCGTGAAACATCTCGATGAAATGAAGCTCAAGGTCCACGGCCCGCTCGGCATGACCTTCGACAACCTTATCGTCCGCGTCGATCCATCCTTCAAACTCGAAGTCCACATCGATACCGACGAAGGCAACGCCTGCGGCCTCAAGCCCGATACTTTCTGCGAACTGATCAAGTAACCCCGTCTCCCAACCACATCACCTAACAATACTATGAGTGCACTCGGCATGATTGAAACCAAAGGCTACGTCGGCAGCGTCGAAGCCACCGACGCGATGGCCAAAGCCGCCAACGTCCAGCTTGTAAACCAGATCCAAATCGGCGGGGCCTTCCTCACTGTGCTCGTCAAAGGCGACGTCGGCAGCGTGAAAGCCGCTGTGGACGCCGGCGCCGAAGCCGCCGGCCGTGTCGGCGAACTCGTCGCCGCCCACGTCATCGCCCGCCCGCATCCCGAACTCCTCAGCCAGTTCGGAATCGCCTGAGATCG